>JAUIAZ010000349.1 GCA_030427465.1 Gammaproteobacteria bacterium
TATGCCCTGAAAACCTGGCTTGAAAAACAGACCGGAACATGACACTTCCTCTGCCTTTCAAGGGATGGTTTGAGAGTAAAGGCTGGCAGATTCGTGAGCACCAGCTGGCCTTGCTAGAGGCCTTCAGTCAACGACAATCCGCGCTGCTGGTTGCGCCAACCGGGGCCGGTAAGACCCTAGCCGGCTTTCTGCCAGCCCTGATTGATCTCTGGGATCAGGATCAGCAGGGCAGCCCGTTCAGTGGATTACACACACTCTATCTGTCCCCACTGAAAGCTCTGACACATGACATCGAGCGAAACCTGGAACAACCGGTCCGTGACCTCCGGTTACCGGTTCAGGTGGAAACCCGGACTGGCGATACTCCCTCCCACAAACGGCAGCGACAGAAGCGCAAACCGCCGCATGTGCTGCTGACCACACCGGAGTCACTGATGTTGATGCTTTCCTACGTGGAAGCACCCGGCCTGTTCGGCAAGCTCCGGTGGATCATTGTCGATGAGGCCCATAGTCTGGTGAATACCAAACGGGGTGATTTTACCGCCCTGGCGCTGGCCCGCCTGCGGTATCTGGCTCCGCAGGCCCGGACGGTCGGTCTTTCCGCTACCACCGCTCAGCCAGAGCGTCTGGCTGCCTGGCTGGAGGATGAGGGCCGGCCCGCGCAGGTCATTCGCGCGGCGACCGGAGCAGCGCCCGTGGTTCAGATACTTCGGACCGGAAACCAGATTCCGTATAGTGGTTTCATGGCGCGTTATGCCATTGCTGAAATTTACGGCCGGCTTCTCGCCGCCCGAAGTACGCTGGTATTCGTGAATACCCGGGCGCAGGCCGAGTGGCTGTTCCAGATGCTGTGGGAACACAACCGGGAGGGGCTGGCCATTGCGGTCTATCACGGATCACTCAGCCGTGAGCAACGACGGATGACGGAAAGTCTGGTTGCCGACGGCAAGGTACGCGCCGTGGTAACGACCTCAGCGCTGGAACTGGGCATCGACTGGGGAGATGTGGATCAGGTCATCCAGGTTGGGGCACCCAAGGGTGTCAGCCGCCTGCTGCAGCGTCTGGGCCGCTCTAACCACCGCCTGGATGAGGCGAGTCAGGCCTGGCTGGTTCCCACCAACCGTTTCGAGGCCCTGGAGTGCACGGTCGCGCTGGAGGCCATTGCCGAGCGCGAGCTGGACGACCGTGCGGAAGAGCCTGGGGCCTACGACATCATTCCCCAGTTCATCATCAACTGCGCCTGTAGCGAAGCGGTCACGGAAGCGGCTTTGTTCGAACAGGTGCGTTCTGCCTGGCCATACCGGAACCTGACCTGGCCGCGTTTTCAGACTCTCTTTGCGTTTGCGCGGGACGGTGGCTATGCCCTCAGCCACTACGAACGATTTCAGCGGCTCGAATGCCTTGCACAAGACACCTACCGGGTGACCTCCAGGCGCGTGGCCCAGCGGCACCGGCAGAACATCGGGACCATCGTCGAAGCTGCACGACTGAAGGTGAAACGGTTGTCGAAGGGCAAGCGAGGAAAGGTCGTTGGGGAAGTGGAGGAGGGCTTTGCCCAGCAACTGACACGTGGGGATACTTTCCTGTTTGCAGGCGAGGTGCTCGCTTTTGAAGGTATCCGTGACCTGTTTCTTGAAGCCAGGCCCGTGCCCTACGGTGAAGCCAAAATTCCTTCCTATGCGGGCGGGCAGATGCCTCTGTCAACCTTCCTGGCCGAGCGTGTGCGTGGCCTGCTGGCAAAACCCGCGCGGCATCGCTCGCTGCCGGTCGAGGTCCAGGAGTGGCTGCAACTGCAGCAAGAGGTTTCCTTACTGCCAGACCCGGATCACTTACTGGTAGAACACTTTCCCTGGCGCGACCAGGCAATGACCCTGATTTATACCTTTGAGGGCAGACGCGTGAACCAGACGCTCGGCTTTCTGCTGACGCGACGTATGGAGTCTCTGGGGCTTCAACCATTGAGCTTCAGTGTCACGGATTATGCCTTATCCATTGCCGCACGGTGCACAACCTTTGAACGCCACCTGCCATCGCTTCTGGCCCCTGAGGACATCGCCGAAGATCTGGAAGACTGGCTGGAAGAGTCTCCCATGCTCAAACGCAGTTTCCGCCGCGTGGCGATGGTCAGCGGACTGACCGAGAAGCAGATTGGGGGGCAGCGTAAGACGCTGAAGCAGGTTACCTTTTCGACCGACCTGATTTATGACGTGCTGCGGGAGCATGAGCCTGATCACGTGCTGCTGGCCGCCACCCGCCAGGATGCCGAGCGTGAATTGCTCGACTGGCAGCGCCTCTGCGATTATCTCAGGAATGTGCAGAATCGCTGGTCGTATCGGCGGCTGGAGAAGCCTTCTCCGCTATCTGTTCCCGTGCTGGTGGATGTCCGGGTGGAAGCGGTCCGCGGAGCTGGTATGGATGCCATGCTGGAAGCCTTGTCGCGTGAGGATGAGGCAGAATCACTGATGGCCAATTTGCGGGCCGGAGTAACAGAAGCTTGAAACCACTGAAGCAATCCTGGGCGGGTGAGAAATGGGTATTCGACGGACGTGGCGTGGTTTTCCATCCGGGCTCGCAGTCTCTGCTGCTGGCTGACTGGCACCTGGACAAGGGTTTTTATCTGCAGCGGCAGGGTTCACCGCTGCCGGCTCATGATGCGCTCAGTAACTTCATGCGTCTGGAAGCTTGTCTACGGGATTACCCTGTGCGCCAACTGATACTTCTGGGAGACAGTTTCCATTCCCCGGAAAGCCTGGCCGCGTTGCCCCGCAGATGGCGGGAACAGATTCACCGGTTGGCGGGGTTGGTGCCGAAATGGATCTGGCTGGAAGGCAACCATGATCAGATTTTGCCGGCCTGGTTGCCCGGAGAGGTGCAGCCAGACTGGCAGGTCGGAACAGTGCGTTGTCAGCACGACCCCCGCCCGGCCCAGTCGGATCAGCCCGTGGTGGCGGGTCATTATCACCCGGTAGTACGAGTCAGTCTGGCACGTCGGCGCCTGCGTGCGCGTTGTTTCGTGGTCTCTGCAAACGTTCTGATCCTGCCGGCTTTCGGTCAATATACGGGGGGACTTGATGTCAATGACGAGGCTATCCGTGCCTGGTTGCCGAAAGAACAGCGTCGGCTCATACTGGTTCATGGAGAGCGAGTGTATCCACTACCGAGAGGGCACTAGCATGTATAAAGGTTTGATCGAATATCCGTTGACCTGTCCCTACTGCTGGGAAGGCATTTCCATTCTGGTAGACAACAGCGTCAGTTCTCAGGAAACCGTTGAGGATTGCGAGGTCTGTTGCCAGCCCATGCGTTTGCTGATCGAAGTCGATGGTGACCAGATTCAGGTTGATGCCAAGCGGGAGGATGACTGAGGTCTTGAGTGAGCGCATGAGCAACAAGCATCGCTTGCCTGAAAAAATCTGCCCGGTTTGCGAACGCCCGTTCCGCTGGCGCAAGAAATGGGAGCGTGACTGGGACAATGTCCGGTATTGTTCCGAGCGATGCCGCCGCAGTGCATCGCCGGGGGATCGGCAGGCTTGTGATTCCGGCTCCCGCACAAGCGCCGGCAAAACGTGAGCCAGTCCGTTTGGCGATGCCCCCGGGTAGCCCTGGTGTTACTCTGGCTTGCTATCCTGTTGCTCGGCGGTTGTGCCCTGCCTCCGGTGTCGGCGAGGGAGCCGGGCCTTGCCCTGTCGGTACAGGAAACTGCGCAGGGGGGGCTTGGCCGTGCGGTCAGGGATCAGCTACCGCCCCAGGCGGATCTGAGCGGGATCTATCCCCTCAATGACCCTTATGGCGCCTTTCTGGCCCGTGCTGTTGTCATCCAGGCTGCAGATTATTCTCTCGACCTGCAGTAC
>JAUIAZ010000350.1 GCA_030427465.1 Gammaproteobacteria bacterium
CGCCTTCACGAGACACGTCGGTAGACTGCTTTTCGCCCCTTCGGGCGACCTTGTCGATTTCATCGACAAAGACAATGCCATTCTGTTCTACCGCCTGGATGGCTTTGCTTTTTAGCTCATCTTCGTTCACCAGGCGCGAGGCCTCTTCTTCGCGCAGACGTTTAAAGGCATCGGCGACCCGCATGCGCTTGGTTTTCTTCTTGTCCCCGCCCAGGCTGCTGAACATGTTCTGCAACTGGCTGGTCATCTCTTCCATGCCGGGCGGGGCCATGATCTCCACGCCTACGGGAGCCGCGCGTAACTCGATGTCGATCTCCTTGTCATCCAGTTGCCCTTCCCGGAGCTTTTTACGGAAAATCTGGCGGGTAGACGACCCTTCGCCGGTTTCCTGGCCACGAGCGGGTGGTAGCAGAGCGTCCAGAATACGGTCTTCCGCTAGGTCGCTGGCCTGGTTTTCGACACGCTGCATTTCCTTTTCGCGCAGCAGCTTGATAGCGATCTCCACGAGGTCTCGGATGATGGATTCCACATCCCGGCCTACGTAGCCAACCTCGGTGAACTTGGTGGCTTCAATCTTTATGAAGGGGGCATCGGCGAGCCTTGCCAGGCGGCGTGCGATTTCCGTCTTGCCCACACCGGTAGGTCCAATCATCAGTATGTTCTTGGGTGTCACTTCATCCCGCAGTGTTTCAGCCAGCTGCATGCGTCTCCAGCGGTTGCGTAATGCAATCGCAACCGCTTTCTTGGCCTGAGCCTGGCCGATGATGTGTCTGTCCAGTTCGTGAACGATTTCCCTGGGGGTCATAACCGGCATCTCAGTCGCCTCCGTCAGCGGTTTCAATGGTTTCGAGAGTCAGGTTCTGGTTGGTGAACACACAGATGTCTGCCGCAATCGCAAGGCTCCTGCGAACGATTTCCTCTGCACTCAATTCGGTGTTCTCAACCAGCGCGGTGGCGGCAGCCTGGGCGAAGGGGCCACCGGAGCCGATGGCAATCAGGCCTTTTTCCGGTTCAATGACATCCCCGTTACCGGTAATGATCAGCGAGGCAGTTTCGTCAGCCACCGCCAGGAGGGCCTCCAGCCGCCGCAGGGCGCGGTCTGTGCGCCAGTCCTTGGCCAGCTCAACTGCTGCACGGGTAAGGTGACCCTGGTGCTTTTCAAGCTGGCCTTCAAAGCGTTCAAACAGGGTGAAGGCATCTGCTGTTCCGCCGGCAAACCCGGCAATGACCCGGTTATGGTAAAGCCGGCGAACTTTTCTTGCGTTTCCTTTCATCACGGTATTGCCGAGCGATACCTGGCCATCACCGGCCATGGCAACCTGGTTACCGCGCCGGATTGAAACTATGGTGGTCATGCGGGAGGATCCTGCTTGGAGTGTTTCTCTGTATATGGCGTTATACGGGGAGAATTCAAGAGCTGTTTTATTCCGGATCCACTTTGCGCACGATGGGGCGGATATTCAGCTCCACCAGCTGATCAACGACCCGGTTCATCTGCGAGCGGGACTGTATCGGACCGATCTCGACACGATACCAGGTCTGGCCGGACTCGCCGGTAACCGGCTTGGTGGTGGCCCGGATTCCCAGAAATGCAATCTGGGCTTTCTGGGTTTCTGCCTGCTCTGCTGACCGGAAGGAGCCTGTCTGCAGTCGGTACCAGGTTTTCTTGCTGTTATTGCTGGGACGATAGTCCTCCACATTAGGGGCAACGACCTCATCATTGGGCAGACGGTCAATGTAGCGATACTCAATTGTCGCCGGTGCTTCCTGCTCTGGCTTCGAGGCCGGAGTGGCTTTCTTTTCCGCAGGTACCGGTTTCGAGGGAACTGGCTCGCCCGGGTGGGAGGGAACCCGATACAGGTAGGCAAGAAAACCAAGAAATGCAGCGGCGAGTGCAAAGTTGATAATCCAGGCTTTCTTGCCTGGTCTTGCAGGTGGTGGCGCGCTGGAAGGTCTTCCCCCTTTTGCAGCGGGCTTGCGGGTGCTTGCTTTAGTCTTGGCCATACTTCGGCCCGGGCTCCTACATGTGTTCCGGTGCGCTGACTCCGAGCAGGCTCAGGCCATTGGCCAGAACCTGTCTTGTCGCCAGGCTGAGTTTGAGTCTGGCGTCCTGCACGCGGCTGTCTTCACACAATACCTTGTGACTGTTGTAGTAGCTATGGAAGTTGCCTGCCAGCTCTCGCAGATAATGCGTGATCTGGTGGGGCTCCAGAGCTTCGGCGGCCTCGAGCACCAGCTCGGGGAAGCGAGCGATCTGAACGCACAGCTGTTTTTCGATGTCCTCGGACAGGGCTTCTGAAAGTTCGGCCGGGTTCAGGTTTTCGCTGGTGTGTGTATCGGACAGTTTGCCCTGCACACTGCAGATCCGGGCGTGCGCATACTGTATGTAATAGACGGGGTTATCCTTGCTCTCGGATTTGGCGAGCTCAAGGTCAAAATCCATGTGTTGTTCTGTCTTTCGGGTGACATAAAAGAATCGGGCGGCATCATTGCCAACTTCTTCGCGCAGCTCTCTCAGTGTGACAAAAGAGCCGCTCCGCGTTGACATCTGGACACGCTCCGTTCCTCTGTACAGAATCGCAAATTGCACCAGTTTGACGTCCAGGCGTTCGGCATCAAGACCCATGGCCGTAAGGGCAGCTTTGACCCGCGGGATGTAGCCGTGGTGGTCAGCCCCCCAAACGTTGATAATGCGGTCAAAGCCACGCTGGTACTTGTCCAGGTGGTAAGCGATGTCGGAAGCAAAATAGGTGAAGTCCCCGTTGGCTCTGACAACGACCCGGTCCTTGTCATCTCCGAAAGTCGTGCTGCGGAACCACTGGGCCCCGTCCTGTTCGTAGATGTGTCCGTTCTTCTTCAGGCGTTCCAGTGCATCCGGGATATTTTTCTGTATGGAGCGTTCGGAGAACCACTGCCCATAGGTAACGCCAAATTCGCGCAGATCATCCTCGATATCTGTCCGGATAGATTCCAGACCGGCATCGAACAACCGTTCATAGGCGTCTTCACCGAGCAGTTCACGGCAGCGGCCTATCAGCGCATCAATGTGTATCTCCTTGTCCCCACCATTGGGCTCGTCAGCGGGAATATCCCGGAAAACACTTTCTGCGCTGTGCACCCAGCGATCACCCTGCTCCTGCTCAATTGACCGGGCAATGTCGACGACATACTGGCCTTTATATCCGTTGCTGGGAAACCGGAAGGACTGCCCGGACAGCTCCAGGTAGCGCAGCCACACAGAAGTGGCCAGAATGTTCATCTGACGGCCGGCATCATTAACATAGTACTCCTTGTGAACCTGGTAGCCGGCGGCTGTCAGCAGGCGACCGAGACTGTCGCCGTAGGCCGCACCGCGACCATGGCCGACATGCAGGGGGCCGGTGGGGTTGGCTGAGACGAACTCCACCTGTACACGGGATCTGCTTTCAGGTGCGGCCTTGCCATAGGCGCCTGACTTTTCCAGGATCTCAGGAATTACCTGGAAGAAGGCGCTGCGATCGACATGGAAGTTGATGAATCCGGGGCCGGCGATATCGACTTTCCTGATCAGGCTGTTTGCCGGTAAATGTGCAACGATGGCCTCTGCGATCGCTCGTGGCGGCTTGCGCGCGGGTTTTGCCAGTAGCATGGCAAGATTGCTCGCCAGGTCGCCGTGGGTCGGATCTTTGGTGGCTTCCAGTCCGATAAAGACGGATTGGCACTCGTCCGGCAAAACACCGGCATTTACAGCGGAGGCCAGCGCCTGGTTAATCAGCGAAACAATCTGGGATTTCATGCGGTCACGAAAGAAGCTGGTGAATGGAAGGCCGGAATTATCCTACAGCGAAGGCTTTGTCGCAACGGCGAAGCAG
>JAUIAZ010000351.1 GCA_030427465.1 Gammaproteobacteria bacterium
CCTTGCGAATCGCTTCGGCGGTGCCGCCGGTGGCCACCAGGGCAAAGCCCATTTCATTCAGTGAACGAGCCAGGCCAATGGCACGATCTTTATCAACATCGCGAACACTGATGAAGGCAGCCCCACCGGTCGGCAACTTCTCACCTGCCGCCGAGGCCGCTTTGGCAAAGGCCTCCTCAAACGTTTCCCCGACACCCATCACTTCACCGGTGGACTTCATCTCGGGCCCGAGAATCGGGTCCACACCCGGGAACTTGTTGAAGGGGAATACACTTTCTTTCACGTTAATGTGACGTGGCGTGATTTCACGGGTAAAGCCCTGCTCCTCAAGTGTCTTCCCGGCCATGCACAGTGCCGCGATCTTGGCCAGGGACACACCTACCGCCTTGGAAACAAAGGGCACGGTGCGGCTGGCACGGGGGTTTACCTCTATCACGTAAATCTGCTCATCCTGATAGGCCAGCTGAACATTCATCAGGCCGACCACGCCCAGCTCCAGCGCCATGCTGACAACCATTTCGCGCATGTCATCCTGAACTTTCTCCGGCAGGCTGTAAGGCGGCAGTGAGCAAGCCGAATCTCCGGAGTGAACACCCGCCTGCTCAATGTGCTGCATGATTGCGCCGATAACCACCTGCTTGCCATCACAGACCGCATCAATATCGACTTCGATTGCCGCATTCAGGAAGTGATCCAGCAGCACGGGGCTGTCATTGGAAACCTTGACCGCATCTTTCATGTAGCGGGTCAGCTCACTTTCGTTATATACGATTTCCATGGCGCGTCCACCCAGCACATAGCTGGGACGCACAACCAGGGGATAACCAATGCCCTTGGCCTTGGTCAGTGCCTCGTCCTGGCTTCTGGCAGTTGCGTTTGCCGGCTGCTTGAGCCCCAGACGCATGATCATTTCCTGGAAACGTTCGCGATCTTCTGCCCGGTCAATCGCTTCCGGCGAAGTACCAATGATGGGAACGCCAGCCGCTTCCAGGCCACGAGACAGTTTGAGCGGCGTCTGACCACCATACTGAACGATGACACCCTTGGGCTTTTCAACCACCACAATCGAAAGCACATCCTCAAGCGTGATCGGCTCGAAATAAAGCCGGTCTGAGGTGTCGTAATCCGTTGAAACCGTTTCGGGATTACAGTTCACCATGATGGTTTCATAGCCCGCATCGCGCAGGGCGAAAGAGGCGTGAACACAGCAATAGTCAAACTCGATGCCCTGACCGATGCGATTGGGACCACCGCCGATGACCATGATTTTCTCTTTGTCGGAAGGCGCAGCCTCACACTCTTCATCGTAGGATGAGTACAAATAAGCGGTGGATGAGGCAAACTCGGCAGCGCAGGTATCCACGCGCTTGAAGACCGGCAGTATACCCTTCTCCTGGCGCAGGCGCCTCAGCAGGGGTTCATCCACACCCAAAAGTTCGGCCAACCGCGCATCCGAGAAACCTTTCCGCTTCAGACGGCGCAAATGGGTCTCTTCCAGATTGGTCAGCGCCAGGGTTCTTAACGCTTCCTCTTCCCGTATCAGGTCCGCGATCTGAACCAGGTACCAGGGATCAATGTGCGACAACTCGTAGACGCGCTCGACACTCATGCCAGAGCGGAACGCGTCACCGATGTACCACAGGCGATCCGGGCTGGGAGTTTTCAGTTCGCGAACCAGATGATCTTCCGCATCTTCCTCGGCAGGGTCCAGTTTTTCATTGAACCCGGTCGCCCCGACCTCCAGCCCGCGCATGGCTTTCTGGATGGATTCCTGGAAGTTCCGACCTATCGCCATCACTTCGCCGACTGACTTCATCTGCGTAGTCAAGGTGGCCGGTGTCTGAGGGAACTTCTCAAAAGTGAACCGCGGAATCTTGGTAACCACATAGTCGATGGAAGGCTCGAATGATGCAGGCGTCACACCACCGGTAATATCGTTCTGCAGCTCATCCAGGGTATAGCCCACTGCCAGCTTTGCCGCGACTTTGGCAATCGGGAAGCCAGTCGCCTTGGAGGCCAGTGCCGAAGAACGCGACACCCGCGGATTCATTTCAATCACGACCGTGCGCCCGGTCTCCGGGCTCACACCAAACTGCACATTGGAACCACCGGTTTCAACGCCGATTTCACGCAGCACGGCCAGCGATGCATTACGCATCAACTGGTATTCCTTGTCTGTCAGGGTCTGTGCCGGAGCCACGGTGATGCTGTCACCGGTGTGGACACCCATGGCATCAAAATTTTCAATCGAGCAGACGATGATACAGTTGTCCTTTTTATCCCGGACCACTTCCATCTCATACTCTTTCCAGCCGATCAGGGATTCGTCCAGCAAAAGCTCACTGGTGGGGGACAGCTCCAGCCCGCGCTCACAGATCTCGACAAACTCTTCCCGGTTATAGGCAATACCGCCACCCGAACCACCGAGAGTGAAGGACGGACGGATAATGCAAGGAAAACCCAGGTGCTCAATCGCGGCGATGGCCTCATCCATGCTGTGAACAATCTCGGAACGCGGTGTCTCCAGCCCGATGGCCTTCATCGCCTTATCGAAACGCTCCCGGTCTTCCGCCTTGTCGATGGCATCCTGGGTTGCGCCGATCATCTCGACTCCGAACTCTTTCAGAACACCTTCCCGGTCGAGGTCAAGTGCACAGTTCAGCGCAGTCTGGCCACCCATCGTGGGCAACAGGGCATCAGGACGCTCTTTCTCAATAATCTTGGCGACTGTCTGCCAGTTGACCGGCTCAATATAGGTTGAGTCCGCCATGGCTGGATCCGTCATGATGGTCGCCGGGTTCGAGTTGACCAGAATGACCCGGTAGCCTTCCTCGCGAAGCGCCTTGCAGGCCTGTGCGCCGGAATAATCGAACTCACAGGCCTGACCGATAACGATCGGGCCCGCGCCAAGAATCAGGATGCTTTTGAGATCGGTACGTTTAGGCATGATGCTCTTTCACTTTCTCTACGGGGGGCGGCACAACCGCCCCGCGCTTTATCTGCTGGAATTTCTCTTGCACTCAGGCTTTGGCTTCAGCCATTGATGCCACAAAGCGGTCGAACAACGGGGCAACGTCGTGTGGGCCCGGGCTGGCTTCCGGATGCCCCTGAAAACTGAATGCCGGTGTATCCGTGCGCTCAATGCCCTGCAGGGACCCGTCAAACAGAGAGACATGGGTCGGTTTCAGGCAATCCGGTAGTGTTTTCTCATCAACGGCGAAGCCGTGGTTCTGACTGGTTATGAGCACCTGACCGGTCTTCAGATCTTGAACCGGGTGGTTGGCACCGTGATGTCCGAACTTCATTTTCCCGGTTTTGGCATCACTGGCCAGGGCCAGCAATTGATGGCCCAGACAGATACCGAATACGGGCACACGCGCCTCAAGCACTTCGCGGATGGCCTGAATCGCATAATCACAGGGCTCTGGGTCGCCGGGACCGTTGGACAGGAAGACCCCATCCGGATTCATGGCCAGCACCTCGGAAGCCGGTGTCTTCGCCGGGACCACCGTAATTCTGCAGCCACGCTCAGCCAGCATCCTGAGGATGTTGGACTTGACCCCGTAGTCATAGGCAACCACGTTATAAACCGCTTCAGGCGCCGGCAGGTAACCCTGCCCCAAAGACCAGGTGGACTGTGTCCATTCGTGCGTGTTGGCACAGGTTACTTCCTTGGCCAGATCCAGCCCCTTCAGGCCAGAGAAGGCTCGTGCAGCTTCCAACGCTTTTTCTGCACTGACATCAGGACCCGCCAGGATACAACCGTTCATTGCCCCTTTTTCGCGTAACAGACGGGTCAGGCGACGGGTGTCGATATCGGCTATGGCAACCACTTCTTCACGCTTCAGA
>JAUIAZ010000352.1 GCA_030427465.1 Gammaproteobacteria bacterium
TCGTCAGAAAGCTGCAGGAAGCAGCCAATCATGTATTCTGCATCGACAGTCAGGATGTTCCGGTCAGTGCGAGTCTGGGCGGTACCATTCCGCCGATTATGGATGCCAGTGTTGGCAGTATGCTCAAGCAGTCAGAGGATGCACTCACCCTGGCCCGTAGACAGGGGCAGGGGCAAACGGCCTTTGTTCCGGGTTCCTTGCAGAGTCTCTTTGAGCAGCAGCGTAACCTGCACCGTTACTTCCGGAAGGCGCTTCAGGAGAACCAGTTTACGCTGAGAGTCAACCAGTATGCTTTTGAACGGCAGGGGGCTTTACAGGTGGTCGGGCTTGGTATCGAGCCCGTCTGGCAGCATCCGGTTGGTACCCTTTATCGCCAGACGCAACTCGAGCAGCTGGCCCGGGCCTGTGGGGTGGAAGTGCAGTGGCTGGGCTGGCTGAATCGGGCGCTGAGTGAGCGCCTGACCGAGTGGATGGCCATTCATGGTAAAAAGTGGATCGCCTTGCCCAATGTGACCGGATGGTGGGAACAGCCTGGTCAAATGCGCTGGCTGTGTGAACTCACTGAGTCTATGGACCGCTCAAGACTTCTGGTGCCGGTGAGTGCTGCTATTTTGACCCGGACCGAAGCGCAGAGCGATGCTGCCCGCGACTTCCGTGAGGCTTGTTCGGAAGCGGGTTTCAGGCTCTGTGTTGATAATCTGGGTGAACAACCTGTCGATCTCATGGCGCTGGCCAGCCTGACCCTGAATGCGATACAGGTGTGCTGGCAGGACATTCAGTATTCTCCGGATCCCGGCCGGTCCATGGATTTATTTGAGCGTCTGAGACTGCATAGCCGTTCATTGCTGCTGATTAACGGAGTCGACGATGAGCGGGCTCTGGAGCGACTCAAATCGCTGCCATTGAAGAATACGGCCTTGCAGGGTAGCCAGATCGAGCAGCGACTCAATGAGCGTTTAAGCAAAACCTAAAGAAAAGAAGGGTCAGCTATCGATTTGGGTCCCGGCTTCTGTCTGACGCTCAAGTTCTGCGTTCAGTTCTGCGCCTATGAGGACGGTATAGGCAGTAAACAGCAGCCAGGACATCAGCACCACGACACCACCCACCGAGCCGTATAACTGGTTGTAGCGGGAGAAGTTGGCGACATACCAGGAAAACACCGCTGAGATCAGAATAAAGAAAAGAGATGCCAGCAGGGCTCCGGGAATAACCCAGCGCCACTTCGGTCGCTTGCGGCAGGGGCCGAAGTGGTACAGCATCGCCAGCCCCGCGAAGATCATCACGGTCAGCAGGGGCCAGCGAAGGAAGGTGACTGACTGGTCTGTTCCGCTTAGCCCGATGGCCTGGGCAAGGGCTGGCAGAATGGCCACCAGGGTCAGTGATGACATGCCGAATATCATGGCGCCCACCGCCATAACGGAGTTCAGCAGCGTCAGTTTTCCCGCTGAGCGTTGCTCCGTTTCCCCATAGACAATGTTCAGCGCTGAGACAAGTGCAGCCATGCCCCGCATGGCACTGTAAACCGCAATCAGAATACTCACCAGCGCTCCCCAGCTGAGGGTTGAATTGCCGCCACTGACCAGGTTGTTCAGCTGACTTTGCATGAAATCCAGAGCTTCTGCCGGAAATACATCACTCAGGTTGCCGATCTGCTGCCTGACCTCCTGAGGGTCGAGCGCGAGAGAATAGAGCGATATGATGGCTACCATGGCTGGGAACAGCGCCAGCAGCATCAGAAAGGCAACGCCTGGAGCGACGATGTTCAGGTTATCATCGCTGAACTGCGTCTTTACACGGCATAGCGTATGAAGCCAGCCACGAGGGGGTATGTGTAGCGGGCTGGCAGCCTGGTCGCTGCTTTCGCATGCCTGTTGCTGGTTGTGAACAGAGTCGCTGTCATGCCTCTGTTTGTACTCTTGTTCGGCACTAGGCATTGTTCCCCGCCCTTGTTTGTTGGAGGCTACTGACTGTCTGCCAAGCCTGCGTGATGCGTGATACCTAGCAGGGAAGGTGCCAACAACTTCCTGTTCGCCGAGAATCAGGGGCCAGGCGCTTCCTGCGGTGCTATGGCTCGCTCGCAGGCTTCCGCTCGCAAGCGGGTTCGCCTGCGGGAATGCGGGAAAAGGAAGCGAGACTTCAGAATTTTCCAGCGTTTTGTAACAATTACAGAGATCCCGCTGGTGTATGCTCTTCCGCTGATCGCTTACCCGGCTGCCGGAACTGTTTCCTATAAAGATGCGTCGTATTGGGCAAGCCGGTCTGAAATATGCATCACCGTTATTACCTATCCGAAAAAGCGAAAAGGAACTTACATGCAATCTATCACTAATCTTGGCAACCAGATCGGTGCACGCTTCGAAAGCGCATACCAGTTCGCGGAAGACAAGAGCCTGTTCATCGTAGAGCCTCTGGTCGATGAAATCAGAATACAGATCCATCAGCCGGCGCAAACCCTGCGGACACCGGTCGAGAGTGCGAAATCGCTGTTCTGCGCCGCCAGGGACTGTTTCGGCAGGATCTACAAAACACTGGATGACGTGTTCCGACCTGGTGCAAGCGAGACTGAAGCGACCAGTGAAAATGCATTCCAGGCGCGCATTGACACTGCCATTGACCAGGCGGTAGAGCACGCAACCGACGGTCTGTCTCCCAACAGTGGCCAGCCGGATAATCTGCAGACCCTTCCGGGTGTCGGGCCTGCAACACTGCGTAAGCTACAGGCGGAAGGTATCGTCCGTTTCCGCCAGATCGCGCAACCGAGTGCCGAAGACAGGCAGAAACTGTTGAAAGTGGGCGGACAGCGAAATCTGGAAAACTGGATGCAGGCGGCCAGGGAGCAACTCGAAAGCTGAGGTATGCGTGCCGCTTCGCCCCCCCCCCCTCAATACCGGATACACATCCGGCTAGCATGACCGTCAGGTCTGGGGGCGTTCAGGGAAGCAGAAGCGAAGCGGAAAGGGCGAGCATGATCAACCCGACCAATGCATCCAGTACCCGCCAGGCGGAGGGTCGGGAGAAAAGAGGCGCAAGGAAGCGCGCCCCGTAGCCCAGCGAAAAGAAGAAAACAAAAGAGGCCAGTACGGCGCCCCGGGCAAACTCGTCCGTATGCGGCGCATGATCCAGAGACACTGCTCCGATCAGCATCAGGGTGTCCAGATAAACGTGTGGGTTCAACCAGGTAAATGCCAGACACAGCAGTGCGGTACGCTGCCAGGTTCCCGCCCGCTCAGCCGAAGCCTGCAATTGATTGCCGCCCCGCCAGGCCTGATAAAGGCTGTGTAGACCATAAAGGCAGAGGAACAGGGCGCCGCCATACCGGGCGGCTGTCTCCAGCCAGGGCAGCCACGCGTTCAGAGCCTGAAATCCGTAGACGCCAGCTGATATCAGCGTGGCATCAGAAACCGCACAGATCAGGCACACCAGAAGGACATGCTCCCGGCGCAGACCCTGTTTCAGCACGAAGGCATTCTGGGCTCCGATTGCGAGAATCAGCGAAAAACTGAGACCAAACCCTGCTCCGAAAGCTTCGAGCGCCATTGAACCCGTCCTGAAAAAAGCGAAACCCTGACAGCTCGGGTTAGCTTTGGCAAATGGATGGATGGGGGAAAGCGGAAAACTGGCGGTGAGAGAGGGATTCGAACCCTCGATACGGGGTTACCGTATACACGCTTTCCAGGCGTGCTCCTTCAACCACTCGGACACCTCACCGGGAAGGGCCGTGAAAGCTCACGGCCAATCGAGGGGCGGAAGATTACCGTAAGCTGAGCCTTTTGGCAATCCCGAATCCGCCCTGATTGATTCACCCATATC
>JAUIAZ010000353.1 GCA_030427465.1 Gammaproteobacteria bacterium
CGCGTCTGGATGAACAGCGTATCCGCAACAATGAGACCGGCAAGGAATATTTGGCCAATCAGGAAACCGGCTTTTATGAGGCCGCCAATGGCGAACGCCTGACGCCGGGCTGGACGGTCGCGATTGGTTGGGGAAACTACACGCGCGTGATTACCGACCCGAGTATTCGCGGCCCATTCATGCAGATATTTGTGTGGACCGTGGTGTTCGCCGGACTGACCGTTCTGTTCACACTGGCGCTCGGACTTTTTCTGGCCAACCTGCTGCAGTGGGATCAGATCAAGGGCAAGGCTTTCTACCGGATGATGCTCATCCTTCCCTACGCGGTGCCCGCCTTCATCTCAATTCTGGTGTTCAAGGGCCTGTTCAATCAGAATTTTGGGGAAATCAATCTGGTGCTGGAGAATCTGTTCGGACTGCGTCCTGACTGGTTCAGCGACCCCACGCTGGCTCGCAGCATGATCCTGATTGTGAATACCTGGCTGGGCTACCCCTACATGATGCTGCTGTGCATGGGGCTTCTTCAGGCCATCCCCCGGGACCTCTATGAGGCTTCGGCCATGGATGGCGCCACGCCGATCGACAATCTGTTCCGCATTACCCTGCCCCAGCTGATCCGACCCCTGATGCCCTTGCTGATTGCCAGCTTCGCATTCAATTTCAATAACTTTGTGCTGATTGCCCTGCTGACGGGTGGCGCCCCGGACATCATTGGCGCGACAACGCCGGCGGGTACCACGGATCTGCTGGTCAGCTACACCTATCGCATTGCCTTCCAGGATTCGGGACAGAATTTCGGGCTGGCCGCTGCTATTGCCACGGTCATCTTCCTGCTGGTTGGCACGCTGTCCTGGCTCAATCTCAGACTCAGTAAAGTACAGGTATAGGAGACTTATCATGGCCATGGTTCAGCCCAGATCGGTCATCTACCGGGTGATTGCCTCACATGCATTTCTACTCGCGTTTATTGTGCTGATCATTTTTCCCTTGTTGATGGTGATCTCCATTTCCTTCCGCACGGGCAACTTCGCCACAGGCAGTCTGTTTCCGGAAAACCCCAGTCTGGAGCACTGGTATCTTGCTTTGGGGATACCTTATACACAGCCTGATGGCACGGTGCTGCAGCCGCCCTTTCCGGTGCTGTTGTGGCTTTGGAATTCGGTCAAGATTGCGGTCATTTCGAGTTTTCTGATCCTTTTGCTCTCGACCACCAGTGCCTATGCCTTTGCGCGGATGCGGTTTGCCGGAAAGGCTCAGATATTGAAAGGCATGCTGATTTTCCAGATGTTCCCACCGGTACTTTCTCTGGTTGCCTTATACGCGCTGTTTGATGAGATCGGGAACCATGTCTCCTGGCTCGGTATTGATACCCATGCAGCGGTTATTCTGGCCTCGCTTGGAGGGATGGCGCTGCACATCTGGACGATAAAAGGCTACTTCGAGTCTATTGACCGGTCTCTGGAAGAAGCAGCGATTGTGGATGGCGCCAACAGCTGGCAGGCCTTCCGATACATACTGTTGCCGCTCTCTGTACCGATTCTGGCGGTGGTATTCATTCTGGCCTTCATCATGAACATCATGGAGTACCCGATGGCCTCAGTACTGCTGCTGTCACCGGATCAGCTGACGCTGGCCGTCGGTGCCCAGCAGTATCTCTATGAGCAGAACTATCTGTGGGGGGATTTTGCCGCGGCAGCGGTACTCTCCGGATTGCCGATCACACTGATCTTCCTGTATTGCCAGAAGTGGATCGTGGGGGGGTTGACGGCGGGCGGCGTCAAGGGTTGAGAGTCGCCGGAAGCACATCACGTTTCCTTGATTAAGGCCTTTTCATGTCGGGTTTTTATCAGGGGATTGTGGTATGTTTTCGGCGACTCACTTGAAGGTTTACCGGTATGCAGCGCTTGCTCCAAGTCCCCACTCTGACCTTTCGCCTGGCATTACTGCTGGCCTCTGTCCTGTTTCTGAGTGCCTGTGCCTCGCAGCCTGAAAAACCTGAATACGCGCCGGTGAGTGATTTTAATCCTTTCGGATATCAGGAAGAACAGCTCGATGAACGGCTCTGGGCGGTACGTTTTGTTGCGCGGCCAGATATGCCGATGGGGGATGTGGAGAACTATGCCCTGCGGCGGGCCTCGGAGATTGCTGTTGCTAATGGCAAACCAGGCTTTGATCTGCAGACCCGTGACTGTGCCGAAGTGGAAGTTACCCTGTCTGTACCGGACTATCACAGTGGTACCAAAGAAGTAACCCTGCAATCGGGGGTTGGTCCGGTTTCCATTCCGACCCAGGACCCGGCATTCCCGGGCTACACCCGTGAAGTTCCCGCCAAGCGCTGCCTGCTGAAAGTGGAGCTGGTTGACCAGCTGTAAGCCTGCTTTTGTGCAGTGGGTCCTGCCTGCGGCCATGCAAAGTCTGGCTCTTGATCTATAGTTAGATGACGTCCTTCCTTCGGACATTTCTGAACTTGATCAAGAGGCATCTCCCATGCGTAAAGGCGGGCTCCAGTGATTTTCCCGTTTCCTGTAGTAGCGGCCATTGGTCTGGTCTCAATCCTTCTGCTGTGGCTGGTCGGGCATTGGTCTGGCCAGGTACTCGCCACCGTGGGTGTGCTGGTCGTTCTCTGGCAGCTCTTCAGTCGTGAGCAGGCGATCCTGCGCAAGCGTCAGCGCGATGCACAGCGGCTTGAAGAAGCACGCATCAATGCCGCCACCCTTCACGCTCTTGCAGGGTCTGCTGAGGAAGCGCTGGAATGGAGTAATGGCAGTCTCCACGGGTTGACAGAAACCATCACCCAGAATATCGAAACCCTCAGCCATTCATTCATTTCGCTGTCTGAAAAAACCCACCAGCAGAACCACCTCGCCCGCAATATATTCGAGCAGGTTCAGGGGCAAGGGGGCGATACCGATGAAGAAAAAGTCACTGTAGAGCAGTTTGCCAAGTCGCTGGATGGGGTTATCGGCACTTATGTGGATCTGCTGATCAGTGTCAGCGAGAAGAGTGTCAATGCCGTTCACCGGATCGAGGACATGGTCGGTCACATTGATGAGATGTTCGGAATGCTCGGCAACATCCAGGAGATTGCCGACCAGACGGATCTACTGGCTCTGAATGCGGCAATTGAAGCCGCCAGAGCAGGTGAAGCTGGGCGCGGCTTTGCCGTTGTTGCAGATGAAGTGCGAAGGCTGTCGCGCAGTTCCAGTGAACTGAATACACAGATCAAGGAAAAAGCCCAGCAGTCCAAGGCGTCAATTGGCAAAGTGCGCACCATTGTGGGTGAGGTGGCTTCGCTGGATATGAAAGAAGCGCTCAATGCCAGGGGCCTGATTGATCGCATGCTGGAATCCATGAGCGAACTGAATAACCAGGTCAGTCAGTCGGTTTCGGAAATGACCCATCTGACCGATGAAATCAAGGAGTCGGTGGATGCGAGCGTGCGCGGCCTGCAGTTCGGGGATCGCGCCGTACAGAGCTGCCAGGTATTGGAGCAGGGCCTGACGGCCTTGAAAAACTTTGAGCAGGCTTTTCTGCCCTTGCTGCCCCAGTTGTTTGATGAGCACACCCGGTCCGGTGTCCGTGAGCAATTGCAGGCTTTACGCCAAGAGTTTGAAGAGCAGCGCAGCCAGCTGGCAGAAAGCCGCGGGCTCGGAGCTGTGGCGGGCGACGCCGGTTCGGGCGGTGAAGAAGACGATATCGAATTGTTTTAATTGAGGAAGACACTATGTCGGTAGATTCAAAACTATCCAGCGACAAGCGCACCCTGACCATTGGTATTCGAGGGCGTTT
>JAUIAZ010000354.1 GCA_030427465.1 Gammaproteobacteria bacterium
TGCCGGGTATATCTTTGCCCGCGCAGCCGCTGGAAGAGCGCTTTGATCTGCGTGTGGACAAAGTGGCCGCGACAGATTTCTTCCATAGCCTGGTCTCTGGAACCGAATACAACGTCGTGGTCCACCCGCGCGTAGCTGGAGATGTAAGTCTGAACCTGCGCCGGGTAACGGTTCCGGAAGTCATGGCCCTGGTCAGTGATCTGTATGACTGGGAAATCCAGCGGGAAGGCGGTATATACCGTGTTCTGCCGGGTGGTTTACAGACCCGCATCTTTCAGATCAATTACCTCAGTATCACCCGTAAAGGGGGCTCAGAAACCCAGGTGAGTTCGGGACAAGTTACCGGGACGTCACGTAGCGGTAACAGCGACAGTGACAGCAGCAGCGGAGAGAATACCTCACGTAGCCTGATCGGCACCCGGATTCTGACCTCTACGGAATCAGATTTCTGGCGCCAGTTGGCAGAAACTCTGGAGCTGATTGTAGGCACAGAAGAGGGGCGCAGTGTGATCGCGAACCCGGGGGCCGGTATGGTGGTCATCCGTGCGCCGGCTACTGAAGTGCGGGCTGCCGAAGAATATTTGCGCTCAGCCGAACTGATAATGCAACGCCAAGTGATTCTGGAGGCGCGGATTCTGGAAGTCACCCTGAATGACGGTTATCAGCAGGGAATCAGCTGGACTCACTTCCGGGATCTGGCCTCGGATGTTGCGGCAGACGGGCTGCCAACCAAATTCTACTCGGCGAATACCAGCAGTAATGCGCTGGAAAGCAGCGTGGGAGGTGTCTTCAGTGCCGCCTTGCGCACCGGTGACTTCGAAGCTCTGATAGAACTGCTCGGTACTCAGGGTAATGTACAGGTGCTCTCCAGCCCGCGTATTTCCACGGTTAATAACCAGAAAGCGGTGATCAAGGTGGGGACGGATGAGTTTTTTGTCACGGATATCTCGTTTGATGAAAACGACAGCGCCAACCTGAATGGTGACTCGACCACCACTGACATTGAGTTGACCCCCTTTTTCTCCGGTATTTCGCTGGATGTTACCCCGCAGATCAGTGAGTACGGAGATGTTATCCTGCACGTGCACCCTTCCGTTTCCGATGTGGTAGACCAGCAGAAAACCATTCGTCTGGGACAGCGGGATCTGGTTCTGCCTCTGGCCCAGAGTACGGTTCGGGAAACCGACAGCATCATCAGTGCCCGGGATGGGCAAATCGTGATCATTGGGGGGCTGATACAGAACTCCACTGTGGAAGAGAACGCGGCGGTGCCGTTCTTTGGTGCAATGCCCGTAGTTGGTGAACTGTTCAAACAGAAACGCTCCCGGCACCGCAAGAGTGAGCTGGTCATCCTGCTTCGGCCGGTGCTGGGGAACGATGATAACTACAGTCAGGATCTGGTCCGCTCAAGGGATCGTTTCGACGTGTTGCAACGCTTGCTCAAGGCGCCCACAGTGGCATTGCCCGATGCATCCGTGCCGCAGTCAGATCGTGACACGGGGTACTGATCGTGTATGAGTCTTTCTTTGGCTTACAGGAATCTCCGTTCTCGCTGACACCCAATACCCGCTTTTTTCTGAATGCGGAGTCACACCAGCAGGCTCTGGAATTATTGCTGGTGGCGCTGAACAACCGCGAAGGGTTTATCAAAATCACAGGAGAAGTGGGAACCGGAAAGACCCTGCTTTGCCGTAAATTGCTCAATGCGCTGGATGGCAAATGCATTACGGCCTACCTGCCCAACCCGACCTACAGCCCCGAGGGGCTGTATCAGGCTGTGGCGGAGGAACTTGGACTCGAGACCCAACCCGGTGTCGGGACGCATGCCATTCTGAAAGGCCTGAATCGCCGTCTGATCGAGCTGGCCAGTGAGGGCCAGGCTGTGGTCCTGGTAATTGATGAAGCCCAGGCTATCCCGGAACCGACCATTGAAGCGTTACGCTTACTTTCCAATCTGGAAACCGAAAGCACTCGCCTGCTGCAGATTGTGTTGTTCGGGCAGCCCGAACTGGATGACATACTGGCAAAATCAGAGCTGCGGCAATTGTTGCAGCGCATTACTTTTGCCCAGAAATTACGGCCTCTCGATCGTGAGGCAGTTCAGCAGTATGTAAGCCACCGGCTCAGTCAGGCAGGTTACAACGGAGCGCCGCTGTTTGATCGGCGGGCTCTCAGACTGCTGACACGCGCGAGTGGAGGCATTCCGCGCCTGATTAATGTGCTGGCGCACAAATCTCTGCTCAGTGCCTACGGCGCTGGCGAAAGGCGTATCCGGGGCGTGCATGTAAAAAAAGCCATCGCTGACACTGAGAGTATCCGGCGTCCGGCGTTTTCATGGATGCCTTGGGTGTTGATGGCCTTTATGGTCGCCCCCTTGCTGACTCTGGTGATGCCTGCATGAGCCTGCTGAATGACATGCTCCGTGATCTTGAGAAACGCCAGGGAAATGGTGACTCGCCGCGACAGGCGGTTCCGGCATCATTGGCCAGTCGCCCGGGGGGAGGAGAGTCGCGATCTCCGCTTTTGTGGATTGGCGTGCTGCTGGTACTCGTGGCACTGGTGGTGGCCGCTATCTGGTGGATGAAGCGTCCGGCAGAGCCGGGCCCGTTAATTTCAGAGGCTTCGACTGGCAGCGGTGGAGAGGTTCAGACGCAAGCGGTACAGGTTTCGGAGGCCGCGCCCGATACGGCGACTGTGCCCGATACAGAGACTGCACCCGTAACGGAGATTGCGCAAGAGCCGGAAGTACTACAGGAACTTCAGGCGGAGTCGCTTCCCGGGGCCGGCCAGCCCAGGCTGTCCTCTGCACCTGCACCTGCACCTGCACCTGCGAAAGAACCAGCAGCTTTCGTTGAAGCCTCAGTTAGTGAAAAGTCAGAGACTCCGCAGTCGCCGGTGGTGGAAGGAAAGCCGGAGCTGCAAACTCAGGCAGCCCCGGAACCTGTTCTGTCCAGCGTAGATGAGGATGGACCGGTGACCGGTTTGCCAAAAGAATCCGCAGCAAAAGCACCTTTAGCCCGGCTTGAGAAGAAGAGTGTGATGTCCGCGGCGGAGCGGGATCGTCTGCGAGCTGGCGAGGCTCGTCGGCTTCTTGATCAGGGCCGAGTGGCAGAGGCGCAGTCTCTGCTTGAAAATGAGCTGGCCATGGGCCAGGCCGGAACCTGGTCGCGCCTGCAACTGGCCGAGCTGTATGTGGCCCAGGGACTTTGGGGCGATGCGGCCCCTTTACTGGAAAATTTCGATACGGATTCCTTGCCGCAGCAGCGGCAGGTCAAGGCTTTGTGGCTTTTGGGCCAGGGAGACTCGTCCGCGGCACTCGCCCTGCTGAGTGAAAACCCGCCGGACCTGGTGCCGGATACCCAAGCCTATTACGCCACGCTGGCTGCCTTGCTGCAGCAGCTCGGGCGACCGGATGAAGCAGCTCTCCGTTATGCCGAATTGCTGGAGCAGGAACCGGCACAGGCCGACTGGTGGGTGGGGCTGGCGCTGGCACTGGAGTCCGGTGGCAAGCGCGGGAATGCTTCAGAGGCCTACCAGCGCGCGCTGGCACTGCGAGGCTTGCATCCGGATCTGCAGGCCTTTGCACGTGAACGGCTCAGCGTATTGAGGACCAGAGGATGAAGCATGGCTGAGCAGAAGAAAATTCGTATCGGCGACCTGCTGGTCCAGAACGGTGTCATCAGTGAGGAGCAGCTGATGGCGGCATTGGCTGAACAGAAAAAAAGCGGACGCAAGCTGGGGCGCACCCTTATTGACCTGGGACTGGTTGATGAAGA
>JAUIAZ010000355.1 GCA_030427465.1 Gammaproteobacteria bacterium
TCCTAGCATCTGAGATCCGGGTTCGGCACTCTTTCTTGGTCCGAACCTGCGGAAGTTAAAACCAAGGCTCTGTAACAGGAGCCTTTCTTTTTCCGGAGTTGCCATAGCGGTTGCTTCTTTTCTTATTACTCCGATTGAGAGTCAGCATTCATGAAAACCCTCCGGTCCAAAGGTTTCTTACCTGAACTGCGAATTGAGGGCGCAGGTGCGCCGGAACTCGCGAATTTGCCGGCAATCCTTCGTGTCCTGCTGATTCAGGATGGAACGGTAACCAAAACACTTGAGGCTTGGTTCTGGGAATTCATGGCGGTAGCTCTGCGAGAGCAGTCAGTGACGGTCTGGCAGTCAGGTCCGGATCTCGGCTTCCCGCTGGAAGCCAATAGTCGCGTTTTGTTACGGAAGGTGGATATTCAGGGGCAAAGCAGTGGCCGGGTTTACTGTTCGGCGACTTCCCATATTCTGATATCCAAGTTGCCTGACGGGCTTGGAGAGCGATTACTGAGTGGTGAAATCGGGATTGGAGAACTGCTGCGGGACCGGGAACTGGAAACCTACCGCGAGCTGAAATCGGTCTTCTGGGTGCCTGGGTCACCGGATTCATCCGGGTCTTTGGGGCGCTCCTATCTTATACATCTCGGACACACGCCGGTCATGCGCATTGAAGAGCACTTTCCCCTGGCGATGTACCTGCCGGCGACGGCCTGACTTTGCCAAATCCGCATTCCCCAACTATCTTTTCAATGATTTAGCATTGTTTTTGATAGCAACTTTTCAGGTTTGCGGTTCATGGGTAGTTTGGTTTCGGGGTTGCGCGCGCGCTTTGGTGTCGGAGGCAAGGCCAGTTATCGTCTGGGGCTGGAGCTTCACGATGATGGAATTGCCTGGGCAATTGGCCCCGCTGATGGTTCCCGGATCCTTAATATCGGTTATGAGAGCTGTCTGCCTGATATGCATCAGGAAGCGCTGGAGGCGCTGGTTCAGGAACATCACCTGAAAAAGGCGGAGGTTTTCATCTCGCTGATGACCGAGCAATACCAGTCTTTTCCGGTGGAAAGCCCGAATGTGCCGGCCGAAGAGTTGGCTTCCGCTGTTCGATGGAAGCTCAAGGACTCACTGGACTACGATCTGGGTGAGGCCATTGTGGATGTGTTTGATTTCCCGCATGAGCCTGCCGGGGGCAGGGGGAGGCTGGTCCACGGTGTAGCGGCCCATCGTTCGATGCTCACACAAGCGGTGCATCTGGTGCATGAGTCCGGCCTGTCGCTGCAGAAGATTGACATTGCCGAACTGGCATTGAGGAACCTGGCCTATCGACTCGATCCTCAGGGGGAAGGGTTTGCTCTGGTCTATCTGAGGAACTCGGTTGGCTTATTGATTCTGGGGCAAGGGCATGTGCTTTTTCTGGCGCGCCGGGTGAATTTTCGTCTTTCCATGATGGCGGATGCCCAGCAGCAGGATGCCAGCATTCAGTCTCTGGCCCTGGAGATACAGCGTTCCCTGGACTACTAC
The DNA here is from genome assembly GCA_030427465.1 of Gammaproteobacteria bacterium. GTDB lineage: Bacteria > Pseudomonadota > Gammaproteobacteria > Pseudomonadales > Oleiphilaceae > JADJWY01. The sequence goes on from JAUIAZ010000355.1 coordinate 1,510, forward strand.
GAGAGCCAGTTACGTCAACGCCCACCACGGTCGCTTTATGTGCAGGCAGCGGACGATCAGTACCCCCTGGCGAATATGCTGGCTAATTATCTCGCGATTGGTGTTGAGCCGTTTGCTTCTTCAGACATTCTCGGGATGGAGTCGGGAACTGAGCCCGGCGAGAGCCTGCTGGCGGCCGGGGCGGTCCTGCAGATTCCTGAGGAGCAGATCTGAATGCAGCAGGTCAACCTCTATACGGAAGAACTGAAACCCAAGCGCGTACTGTTCACCTTTCGTCCCTGTGCCTATGGGGTCGGAGGGCTGGTATTGGTATTGATCGCGCTGGGTGTTTTGCTCCAGTTTCGGGCCAGTGCGTTCGAACAGGAACTGCGGGACGCGCAACAACGTGAAATGGCCTTGCAGGAACAGGTTGAGTCTCTTCAGGGCCAGGTCGAAGGGCTGGTGCAGGACCCTTTGCGTCTTACACGTAACCGTGAGCAGGAGTACAAGCTCGCGTCGAGAAAAGAGCTGTTGAGTGCCATACAGGGCATGGCGGCAGAGAGCCGGCCGGTCTTCAGCGAACTGCTCAAGGGGTTGGCGCGGCAAAGTGAGAGCGGCCTGTGGCTGACCAGTGTCGGTATTCACCAGGATGGCAGTCAGGTGAGGCTGGAAGGGGCTGCCAATTCGGCAGAGGCCGTGCCGGCATACTTGTCCCGCTTGCGTTCGGAACCTTCGTTTCGCGGACGTACCTTTAACCTGCTGGCGGTCGAACCTGCTGTACAGACTGGTCAGTTGGCCTTCTCTCTGAGTACGACCCAATCAATGGAGGTATCCCCTTGAATATCAGTGAGATACCCCAGCGCTTCGATGAGAGGCCTCAGCGTGAGCGGGTAATTATGACCGTCATGGCAGTTCTCCTGACCGGTTTGGGTTTGTTCCAGTTTCTTATTGATCCGGCTTTGAAAAAGGCGGCGCTGGCCAACAATCAGTTAAAGGAAATCAATGCCCGCCTCACGGTACTGGAAGCCCAGGTGCCGGCCTTGACTGAGGCGTCCAGGCGAGACCCGAATGTGCCTCTGGATGCAGCCTTTGAAACCCTGAAGCTTGCGTTGGCCAAGGTAGAGGCTGACATCGAATCACGTATGGATCGCCTGGTACGCCCCTCGGATATGATCCCGGCCTTGCAGGCGTTGCTGGAACAGGAGCCGGGCGTTCGCTTGCGTGAAGTCAGAAATCTGGAGCCGGTTCCACTGTACGTTGGTGAGCAGATTGGCGGTTCCGGAGAAACGCAGCCGGACGGGCAAAGGTCTCCGGATCTTTATCGCCACGGTCTGAAGATTGTGATTGAGGGAGACTATTTCAGCTTGTTGGAGTATGTGCTGCGGGTTGAGCGTCACGATGGTCGGTTTGCCTGGGGCTCTCTGAATCTGACAGTTGAGGAGTACCCGTTGTCACGGCTGGAGATTGAGCTGCAGACGCTGAGTCTGGAAGCGGGGTGGCTGGATGTCTGATTCTGGAGTTTGTGGCTCGCTGAGCCGCTGTATCCAGCGAGCAGCTCTGGTGATGTGTCTGGCTTTGCCCTGGGTGATGCCCTGTCATGCGGTTGAGGTGGATGGTGAGACGCTGCGAGACCCGACCCGGCCCATGGGAGTTACGAAACGTCAGGCAAGCGGTCCGGTAGCAGAGCCGGTCTATCGCCTGGAGGGCCTGATTGTAGCGGCGGGTCGGCGCCAGGCATTAATTAACGGGCAGTTGCGCTCCCAGGGTGAGCGCTTCGGTCGGACAACGGTTGTATCGATTCAGGCGGATCAAGTGGTACTTGATGTGGCAGGACAAAAATCCGTATTGCGGTGGAAGCCTTCAGTGGCAGTTCGAAAAACACCGGTCGATTCGGCGGCCCGTCCGGCGGCATCCTATTCGGGGAGAGACAGATAATGAAGTGGACAGGTTTGGGACTCCTCGTGGTCGTGGGGCTGGGGGGCTGTGCGCATCAGGACGCCCTGATGCGAAGCAGCACCGGAACATCAAGCGAAAGTGCGGAAGAAATCGTGCGCACTCTGGACGCGGATCTGGAGGCACAACGCAGTGAGACTGAGACATCGCAACAGACTCTGCCTTCTCCGGTGAGCCGGGCACTGTTGCCGGGTATATCTTTGCCCGCGCAGCCGCTGGAAGAGCGCTTTGATCTGCGTGTGGACAAAGTGGCCGCGACAGATTTCTTCCATAGCCTGGTCTCTGGAACCGAATACAACGTCGTGGTCCACCC
>JAUIAZ010000356.1 GCA_030427465.1 Gammaproteobacteria bacterium
GGGCCTGGAGTTGTAGGCGGCGCATCCCCTCACGGGTTTTTTCCTGACGCTCAGCATCAATATCGACAGCCCAGAGTTCGAGTCCGGGCCCGGCCTGCTCGAGACAGGCCGCGCCCTTACCGCCGGGTGCACTGCAGGCGTCCAGCACGCGTTCGCCTTCCCGGGGCGAGAGATACTGTGCTACCCACTGGGCGGCGCTGTCCTGAACGCTGCACAGTCCTTCGTCAAAACCGGGAAGGTCAGAAACATCACAGGGTTTTTCGAGGCTAAGGGCTTGAGGCAGTCCTGGGACCGGGACAGCGGTTATACCGGCTTCTGCCAGCTGCAAGGCATAGGCTTCAGTCGAAATCCGATCTACGTTGACGCGCAGAGTCATTGGCGCCTGTTCCAGCAGGTTCTCGGCGAGTGTCCTCCAGGCTTGCGGGTAATCCTGCTCCAGGCTCTGCTGTAACCATCCCGGCAGGCTCACGCCCAGGGCTTTGTCTTTGCTGAGCGCTTTCTCGAGCGCCTCCCGCTGGCGCAGATAGTTCCGCAACACTCCGTTGACCAGACCTTTGCCCCACTCCTTGCCGATTTTGCGGGGCAGTTTTACGGCTTCATTGACCACGGCGTGCGGCGGACGCTGACTGTGGCGGAGCTGGTAGAGACCCAGCAACAACACGATACGTAGATCAAGGTCACGGCCCTTGAGGCCCTTACTCAGTAACTTCCTCAGCACATATTCCAGGGCCAGCTGATAGCGCAGAATGCCGTAGCACATGGCGGCGATAAAGGGCCACTGGTCTCCCTGATAAAGCGCCCGGGCTTCTGCCAGGCACTCTGTCAGCGAGCGCCTGTCCTGCAGAACGCCCTTGAGAACATCGATGACAACCAGGGATGCGCTCAAGCGCCTGATCCCTCTCCGAACTGCTCACCTGAGGCGAACAGGTCCGGACGACCGTTCAAGATATCGGCGACGGACATCGCTCTTTTACCGGGAAGCTGAATATGGGTCACCTCAAGCACGCCATCACCACACTGAACCCGCAAGGCAGCTTTTTCCACACCAAGAATTGTGCCGGGCATCTGGCCACTGTCTGCCGCTGTGGCACTTGCTGTGGTGGCCGCCTGCACCTTGAGGATCTGGTTGCGGTGTTGTGTCCAGCTACCGGGCCAGGGGTTGAATGCGCGTATTCTGCGTTCAATGTCCACAGCGGATTGTTGCCAGTTTATCTGGCCCTCTTCCTTGCTCAGTTTGGCGGCATAGGTGGCTGCCGAGTCGTCCTGGGGGATGGCTTCGAGTGTCCCGTTGTCGAGGCGTTGGAGTGCGGTATTGATGAGCGTGGCACCAAGCTCTGCCAGACGGTCATGCAGACTGCCACCGGTCTCTTCCGCCCGGATATCCAGCTGACCGCTCAGAAGTACCGGGCCGGTATCGAGCCCGGCTTCCATTTGCATGATGCAGACACCACTTTTCGGGTCACCGGCTTCGATGGCTCTCTGTATGGGCGCAGCACCGCGCCACCGGGGCAACAGGGAGGCGTGGATATTGATGCAGCCCAGCCGGGGAAGATCCAGTACCGACTGGGGCAGTATCAGTCCGTAGGCAGCGACCACCATAACATCGGCCTGATATCCGGCCAGTGTGGACTGGGTTACAGGGGTTTTGAAGTGTAGTGGCTGCTCTAGCGGGATGTCATTATCCAAAGCAACACGGGCGACCGGACCGGGTCGGGACTTCTTGCCCCGTCCGGCAGGCCGGTCGGGCTGGGTGTAGACCGCAACCACATTCCATCCGTCAGCCAGAATCGACTCGAGTGCAATGGCTGCAAAATCCGGCGTGCCGGCAAACACCACACGAAGCGAGTGGTCTGACATGAAAAACTCCGGGTCTAGCGGGCTGCGCGAGCCTGCTGTTTGTGTTCGCGATCAAGCTTTTTCTTGATCCGGTTGCGCTTCAGTGAGCTGAGGTAGTCAACAAACAGCTTGCCATTGAGGTGATCCTGTTCGTGCTGCAGGCAGACCGCCAGAAGTCCGGTTGCCACCATCTCGAAAGGTTCGCCCTGGCGATCAAGGGCCCGCACCCGGACATGGTCAACGCGTTCGACCCGGTCATAGACACCCGGAACCGAAAGGCAACCCTCCTGGGTTTCAACCGCTTCCCCTTCAAGCACGGTAATTTCCGGATTAATAAAGACCAGGGGCTCACTGTGATCTTCGCTGACATCGATGACGATGATTCGCTTGTGCACGTTGACCTGGGTCGCGGCCAGGCCAATCCCGGGGGCGTCGTACATGGTTTCAAACATATCGTCGATCAGCTGACGGATGTCTTCATCCACTCTCTCAACCGGCTTTGCAACGGTTCGCAGACGAGGGTCTGGAAATTCAAGAATTTGGAGGATACTCATGAGACTTGCTTCATAAAATTTCCATTACACATTCGGAATGGGCTGCTACTATTATCTAATACTGTGTCTTTGAGTACAAATTAGCGCCCTCTAACGGGTTGTCACAAAGGAACAATATCATGAGGAAAGCACGGGTCTTCGCTGCGGCGCTGTTGGTGTCCTTCAGTCAGTGGGTAACAGCCGCGCCCGAGTTACGGGCAGACCATCCGGACAGCTACGTTGTAGTTGAAGGCGATACATTGTGGGGCATTTCCTCACGATTTCTGAAGAACCCCTGGTACTGGCCGGAGATCTGGCAAGTTAATCCACAGATCCAGAACCCTCACCTGATTTATCCGGGCGACATGCTCGCGTTGATCTATGTCGATGGTCAGCCACGCCTGGTATTGCAGCAGCGCGGAGAGGCTGGGAATACCTTCAAGCTCAGCCCCAAGAAGCGGATTACGCCGCTCGCCAGTGCCATTCCGGCCATTCCCCTGAGCGCCATCGCACCGTTCCTGACGGACAGCCGTGTCGTTAGTGAAGAGGAATTTGATGCGGCGCCTTATGTATTGCTGGGCAAGCGTGGCAATATCATTGTGGGAGCCGGCGATAATGTATATGCCCGCGGGGAACTGAACGAAGGTGGCACCTACGGCATCTTCCGCCGGGATCAGGTGTATGTCGACCCGGAAAGCAAAGAGTTCCTGGGCATTGAGGCCCGCTCGATTGCGCTGGGCGAATCGCGCACACAGGATGGCGAAGTAGCGACAGTTTCCATTTCCAGGTCTTCTGAAGAGATCCGTCAGGGTGACCGCCTACTGGAACAGGAAAACCGCGAGGTTTCGGCCACCTTTTTTCCGACCAACCCTGAAAATGAAGTCAGGGGCACAATCATCTCGGTTGTGGATGGTGTCAGCCAGATTGGTCAGTATAATGTCGTCGTCATTAACCGCGGTGAGCGCGAGGGCATTCAGGAAGGAGCGGTTCTGGCGGTGCACCGCCGGGGGGAACAGGTTCGTGATCCCTACACGAAAGAAGTGATCCAGTTGCCTTCCGACCGTGCCGGTATCCTGATGGTCTTCAGGACTTTCGAGAAAGTCAGTTATGGCCTGATTCTCTCCGCAGAACGGCCGCTCGCGGTGATGGACGAAGTACGTAACCCCTGACATGGCCCGCCTGGAGCGGGCAATGGTTCAGTCAACACAGGATCGGGGCGCAGGAAGCGCCCCGTTTGTTTTCAAGGAAGGAAAAATGCAAACACCCGATTGGGACATTCTGATCCGCGCTCTGGATCCGGCGATCAGACCCCAGGACTATAAAAGACTGCGCTTGGAAGCCGGTCTTCAGACCAGTCTGCTGAACGATCCGGGCACA
>JAUIAZ010000357.1 GCA_030427465.1 Gammaproteobacteria bacterium
TGCTGACCCGTTTTCTCGGATGGATCGATCACCGTATTACCAATGGGCATATGCTGTTCGGCGCCAGCTTCCGTACGCACGGTAACCTGCTGAGTCAGTGGCGCGGATACAGCACCCCTGGCAAGGGGGTCAGCATTGGATTTTGTCCCCGGCACCTTGTCGACAATGCCGAGCGACAGAATTTCCAGATCGGCCGCTGCCTCTACGACCCGCAAGAACAGGCCGACCTGATTGCCAAAGTCGTGGACGCCATTGAAAATCTGGCGGAAAATCACCCGACGGATGCAGAGGTCGGTGACCGCATCTTCGAGCAGATTGAGAGCGACTTACTGCGTATCGCCGCCGTACTTAAACACCCCTCTTTTCAGGAAGAAGAGGAATGGCGACTGGTTTCCCCGGTGGTGACCAATTTCCTGGAAGCACCAGTCAGTTTCCGGGAAGGGACCTCGATGCTGGTGCCCTATCTCAGCTTTGATCTGACACCCGAGGACCGCAGCCATTTCGAACTGGCACACGTTTACCTGGGACCAACCTCTTATGTTGAGTTATCCATGAACTCCGTCAGCATGACACTCGCCAAGGCCGACATTCATGTTCGCCAGGGTGTGGAGTACTGCCAGATTCCTTATCGCCAGAAATAGAGGCCAGCATGTTTCGGATCCACGTTGAGGAGTACATCCAGGCAACGATCGGTCAGGTGTTCGAGGCACTGAGTGATCATGCCCGATATGACCGCTTCCCCGGTATTCGCCGTGCCAGGTTGATTCAACCGGGAACCGAAGAACCCAATGGCACCGGTGCCATCCGTGAAATACATGCCGGCCCCATCGTATTCCGCGAACGCATTACTGCTTTCGAAGCGCCAACCCATCTGGCCTACCGCATCATGGAAACCCGCCCGGTATCTACTGACCACCAGCTCGGGGAAATCTGGCTATACGATGAAGGTGAGCAAACCCGGGTGATATGGCGATCAGAGGGCCACATTCAGGTTCCCCTGCTCGGGCGCGCCCTGGATGCCATGGCTGACCGTCAGGCTGCCGCAACGTTCAGGGGCATCTTGCGGGCCATTCCCCACCTTCGAGAACCCTGAGAGTCCCGTCACTATCGCTTGTACTGGGTCGGGCAATAAGCTCTCAAGACGCCTCTGGGTCTGAGTTTGTGATGTTTGGTTCGACGACCACCGACGCGTGCTCGCCACAGCCGGAAAGACGATGGTTTCAGCGTTTGGCGCATCAAGCGAATCACGGCTGACTCGTTCATCCCAAACTGCTGTTCGATCGCCTCAAATGGCGTGCGATCTTCCCACGCCATTTCAACAACCCGTGAAATATCATCCTGCTCCATAAGCACTCCTCAGTCGCCGAATCGAACTACGCCGCTGGTCTGGCTTTGGTTCAATGGCCTTAACCATCCATAACCTGGGCCAACACCGTGTTGTCGCGCCTTGTTTTGGCGCATTCCTGGCGCGTTTTGGCGCACTTTAGCGACAAACTGCCCGCGTTTCATCGCGTATGCATCCCATTCCCACAGTGAATGGAAAGCTAAATTCCTGTTTATATTCACCTAAGGCGGACACGGGTAACGAATTGCAGCGATTCGAACGCTCATTTCACTATCAAGGCAGGAGGCCTGTATGACTGAGACGCAAGCGAAATTTTTACCGCCCGCCTGGGAAAATCAGGCCCGTGTAGCCGAGCTGGAAGATCATCTGCTCGCACTGACCGAGCGCTTTGAAAGCGCCCTTGAGGAACAAGGCAGCCTGATTGAAACCCTGTCCGCTGAACAGGCCCAGATCAGCGGAATACGGCTCAGGGTGCTTAACGAACGCCTGACCGAAGCCGGTTCAAGGCTGCAGGAACAGAGCAGTCAGTTATCGACGCTGGACCAACGCCTCTCTCAGCAGGAAAATGCCACCGCCGATCTGCGCCAGCAGCTGGCCGGGCTCTTCACTGAGGTCGCTGAAGACCGGGAGTCGAATCGCAAACGCACCTGGATTGCCGCTGCCATTGTGACGCTGGCGCTTGTGATCCTCGGTGCTGCCAGTACCTACCTGCATCTCAATCCGGTTGCTGAAAGCCAGACCGTCAATGAACAGATCAGCGTGATCGGCGCAGAGCAGAGTCGACTGGAAGGTGCTCTCTCAGCACTTACCTCGGGTCTCAGCAGTCTGGGCACCCAAGTGAACGCACAGTCTGAGCAGTTGGACCTGCAATCTCAGCAAACCGTCAGCCTGAGTGAAGGTCAAACGCTTCAGGATCAGCAGATTGAAGGTCTGGACCGCAGTCTGAGCGAACTCAGAGTGCTGGTCAGCGGGCCCGGTCAAATCGATCCAACCCAGGTCACGCCGGTCTTGCCACTGAATGACGCAAGCTGGATTTCAGCACAGCCGTCAGACCACATGACCCTGCAGATCGGCGGTTTCTATCGGGAAAGTGACCTGGCGCGCTTTATCAACCAGCACCAGACTACGCTGGGCGGCATGCCCCTCTCCTACAGCAGTGGCCAATTGGCTGGCAACCCCTGGTTCAATCTGTATGCAGGTTCCTATGCCTCGGTCACAGAGGGGCTCAATGCACTGGATACGCTGCCACTGGCTATACAGCGCAATAGCCCCTACCTCAGGACCTTTGCCTCTATCCGGTAGACTGCCGGTAGCGTAAGCGATGGCCTTTAGCCAGTTCGGGGAGCATTGAAGGCTTCCCTGATATGTGCACTGACCGTTTCCGGGGCATCCAGGGGCAGAAAATGCCCGGCTCCGGGAACGACGTTCAGGCTGACAGGCCCGGTAAACGCATCTGAAAAGTTGGCAAAGAATTCGGGCCTGAAACAGCCATCCAGCTCACCACAGAGAATCGAAGCTGGCACGGAAATCTTGCGTCTGGCCAATGACAGTGCCCGTTGCCAGCGATTCCAGGAACGAAAAGGTAATAATCCCCGATAGTACGCCAGGGGCGGCGTAAGGTCATTGACCGCTTCAAAGGCTTTTCTTCTGTCACTGAAATAGATGCCGCTGGCCTCGACTCCGCCTGTCCACTTCGAGCAGAGCGCATGCAGGCGCTGGAAATCATCCTGCTTCATCACCTTTTCGGGAATCCCGAAAGGCAGCTGGAAAAAGAGGATATAACTCGACCGCAAGCACTGTCGGGGGTAACGCCAGAAATTCCGCAGACAGGTTGCCAGTGGCGGCACCGACAGCGTGATCAGGTGGCGATAGAGATCCGGGCGAGCGATAGCCGCTACATAGGCTGCAATGGCGCCCCAGTCATGCCCCACAATCACCAGTTCTTCAGCGTCAACCTTCAGCTGTTCAGCCAACTCATTCACCGTCTCGGAGAGCTCATTCAGATAGATCGCTGAGCCCGAATTCTCAACGGAAGGCGTGCCCCCATAGCCCGGCAGCCTAGGTGCCACGACAAAAAAACCGGCCTGACACAGCTCCTGCGCCACTGATTCAAAGATCTTCGGTGACTCCGGAAAACCGTGCAGCAGCATTACTGTCTTACCGCCAGGTCTGCCCCAAGTCTGGGCTGAGAGAGTCAGTTGGCTCAAAGGATAGCTTTTTTCTTGCATTCAGCGATACCTCCACCGCAGCCGTTGCTGCTTCATATATTGGGTTGGGCTGACGCCAAACCACTTTCCGAAGGATCGGGTAAATACCGCGGTTTCAGCAAAGCCGAGTAGTTCCGCGAGCTGGCTGATGGGCGTGTCAGACTCCGTCAGGTAGCGGACAGCCAAAG
>JAUIAZ010000358.1 GCA_030427465.1 Gammaproteobacteria bacterium
GCAGGCTGATACAGGGGTGCGTATCATCCGCTATCATTGAGCCGGGCGGAATTGCGTCCGCGAGTTCTTCAATCACATCTCCGTGACTGGTCAGGCCAATGTAGAGGTGACAGCGAGCCAACTGGGCAGGGTCAGAAGTTCTGAGGATACTGCCTTTCTCGCGATCAAGCAGCTGATCTTCCTCATAGCGGGGATCAAAGGCAATAACCTGTGGGAAAATCCGCAACAGGTCTTCACACACCAGGTTTCCGATCCGGCCGGCGCCGCCGAGCACGCAGATCCGGGTTTCCTGCTGATATCCGACAATCTCGATCAGTTGCCGGGCCGCATCCCAGATCATGTAGCGGGTACCCATGCTGCCATCAACGAACGGCTCCTTGATCGGCAGACCAGCCCGCATCACGAAGTTTGGCAAGCGTCCGACAAGCGCGATGGTGCGCGCTTTGCCAAAGCTTTTCTTCAGGTTGCCGATGTACTCGAGCACCTTGTCGTCGTCTCTCGCCAACTCACTTTCCAGGTGGTGCGACGCAATCATGAAGCCCCGGTGCCCCTGATTGCGGATAAAACCGCCGATCAGCGTGCTGGGCATCATTCGGATCATCCATGGCGTGTAGTAGGTTTTGACATCTTTTTCACTGCCATATACGGCAAACACAAAGTCCGGCCGGTAAAAGAGACGGATCAGTGGCCTTAGCAGCGTATTGATGCTCAACACTCCGGATCTGCGCCCCAGAATCCGCAGGTGTCTGCGTGCCTTTACCTGGGTTCGCTGTGTCCACGAAGCCGAACCGATGACTTTCTCGATATCCGCGGAACTGACTTGCCCCGGATCGATTTTCAGGCCAATATGGGCACCGCCGATATGAACGACGCGTGCGGTCAGCATCCGGTCGGGCAGACCGTCGATACTGACTTCCAGAATCTGGCCCAGTGCAACGGCCTGATTGGCTTCCCTGGGAACCCCCAGGCCTCCTTCAGAAATATCCAGTGTCTGGCTCATGATGGCCGGGGATGCCGAGCGGGCAGCCACCAACTGCACCGGAACCCGGATATCCGTGCGCTCGTGGCGACGATATTCACCGTGGGACGTCAACATATCGGACTCTCGTCTATACTTTTCGGTATTATTCTTAACCAGTGGTAGTTTGGTGCATAAATCGGTTTTTCGCCATCTACAACGCCTGACGGTGTTGCCCAGTTCTGGCCACGCAGCCAAGACGTTATTGAGCCCGATAACGATCCTGTGGAAGCTCACCCTTCTTTTTCTGTTGTTTTTCCTGTTCAGCACGGGGGTTTCTGCCAGTCCAGCCATTGAGTTGATGGAGACGATCAGTTATCGCACCAGCATAGACACCGGAGAGCTTCCGGCAGAGGCATTATCCTCTGACGACTGGCTGTTACATAACAGTGGGAAACCCCTGAATCTGGGCTTCACATCACAAACTCTCTGGGTCAGGGCACCCATTCGGCTGACCCGGGAAAATTCGCCCGCTGATCAACAGTTTCTGGCCATTCCCTATCCATTGTTGCAGCAAGTGGAGGCCTATCTCATTGAACCAGCCAGCAGCCCTCTCATACTGCCGCCTCCGCAAACCAGCTCAGCCCACCACCTGTTTCGCCTGCCTGACGAGATCCGGGCCGGTACGGCGCTGCTGATCAAAGCCCGCTCAGATACAGCACTGCAATTACCGCTGGAAATCTGGCCTGAGGCCTACCTGCAAGAGAGGCAGCTGTTCGAAACGCTGCTCTGGGGCCTGTTCTTTGGCACGCTGAGCGCTTTGCTGGTTTACAACCTGTTCGTATTCTACTCAGTCAAAGAACCGGCCTACGGCTATTACGCCCTGTATCTAAGCAGCATGATTGGTCTGGTTCTCTGTATCAGCGGGTTCGGCCCCTTGTATGTCTGGTCGGAAGCCGGCCTGTGGCAAAACATCAGCCTGCCGGTCTTCACCGCCCTGAGCACCTGCAGCGGACTGTTTTTCGCCCGTTACTTTCTGGCCTGGGAAGAATGCCGTGTGCCTTTCGCCCGCCCGATGACCGCCTTGGCCATAGTGACCCTGGGCATCATTCCGCTCGCCTTCCTGTTGCCTCTGGCGGCCACACAGCTCGGTGCCTGGTGCAGCACCCTGGCCTGCGCCCTGGTTCTGACCTCAGCCTGTAAGGCGTGGATCCAGGGCGTCAAGATAGCCCGCTATTTCACCCTGGCCTGGTTCTTCCTTGCCAGTGGTGCCTCTCTCTATCTGTTTAATGTCATGGGCCTGCTGCCGGTCTCCCAGTGGACCAACTATTCACTTCAGTTCGGCTCCGCAATGGAGGCGCTGCTGCTCTCCCTGGCACTGGCGCATCGCATAAAGCTGGAAAGGCAACAAAAGCTGGAAGCAGTGCAGCGACATCATCAGGCGGAGCAACAGGTTCGTGAGATGAAGTTGCGCATCATGGAATCCGCGATGCATGACCGCGTCACCCGGATGCCAAATGACTCGCTGCTGCTGACGCGGATGCGGGAGCTGGTCGGTGTGGGGGAAAGCAAGGGGCGCAGCTTTTACCTGGTCATGGTGCACTTCCCCCAGCTCCGGGATGTGGCGACCACACTCGGACGCGACCTGAGCCAGGAACTGTTCCGCAATCTGGTCCGGGACCTGAACGACAAGGCCTCGCGTAATCCTGATCTGTATACCATGGAATCTGAACGCGGAAGTCACCTTGCGGTTACCGATATCGGTAGCATTGCCTTGCTGATGAATGGTCGGTTGACGCAGCAGGAGTCCGGCCAGCAGCTCAGGAACCTGCTCGCTGATTATGACAAGGCCGTTACGCTGGGTTCTGTTTCGCTGGTTATGGACGCCTTCACCGGGGCAGCCCAGTACCCGGATGATGCGCGCGATGTTGACCAGCTGTTCCAGCGCGCCTTGCAGGCACGCGACAGCGGCTACTCGCTGAACCAGCGCTTCCATTTCTACAACGCTGATATGGATCAGGCCCTGCGCAGACGACTCGCGCTTCAGGGAGCCCTGTCCATGGCCATCAATCGCGGGGAGTTGGAACTCTATCTGCAGCCCCAGCTTTCCTGCGACCGGATGGTCCTGGAAGGTGCCGAAATCCTGTTGCGCTGGCACAGCCGTGAGCACGGCCAGGTACCAACCCAGGAGTTTATCGAGATCGCCGAACAGGCTGGCATGATGGACAAACTCACCCAGTACGTGGTGCAGCAATCCGTTATCCTTCTCAAGGATCTGAACCACCTCGGGCTGCAAATGAAGCTCAGTATCAACCTGTCTGTACAGAACCTGATGCGGCCAGACTTCGCCAGTTTCGTGGTCGAAACCGCAGCCCTCCATCACATCGAGATGCGGCAACTGGTGCTGGAAATCACGGAGACTGCGATGTCCAAAAACATGGACTCGGTAATCAGCAACCTGGAGCATCTGGCGGAAGGCGGTGCACAGATCGCGCTGGATGACTTCGGGACGGGCTATTCCTCGCTTAAATATCTGAGCCGGCTTCCAATTCATGAACTGAAAATTGACAAGAGTTTCATCATGAAGATGGGGGCGAATGAAAGTGACTACCGTATCGTGGAGAATACGATCAAGCTGGCGAGGGCTTTGAGGCTGGAAACGGTTGCGGAAGGAGTGGAAGATGCGGTTGCCCTTGATGTGGTAACCCGGCTCGGTTGCAACCGGGTACAGGGTTACCACACGGGGCGGCCGATGAATCTCGATCAGTTCAAGGCATTT
>JAUIAZ010000359.1 GCA_030427465.1 Gammaproteobacteria bacterium
GGCGAAGCCCGGCCCTTGACTGAAGATGAGATAGCCCGTTTCTGAGCAGGATCAGAAACGCAGCGGAGTTCTGATCCAGAGTGGCTGATAGCCAAAGACGGCGTTCAGGTGATGCAGGTAAGCATGCTGCCCCTGGCTCTGCCAGAGCTCAGTCACCTCAGCATCTACCGTCTGATAGGCTGTCAAAAGAGACGCAAGGTCATCAGCCCCGGAAACCACCTTCACAGACGCCACTTCATCAATCAGAGCCAGCCAGCTCAGACTCACCCCCATGATGAAGTAAGGCCAGCTTTTCTGTACGCGAGGGTCCCAGGCTGGGTCACTGAATGCGCCAGGCGCATGCGTAGCACCGGGTTGACGACAGGAAACCGTCCAGGAAAGCACCACGCCCTCCCGGGTCAGACTGGCCAGTGTTTCATTGTCCTGCAGCACGGACTGCAGATCCTGCTCTACCCCGGGTTCACTGTAATATAACAGGCTGAACAGATGTCCCGACTTGTCTCTGACGGCACGCCGGTGAAAACGCCAGAGCGGCAGGCTGCCACCCAGGTCCTCAAGCGCCGGCTGCACGACCCGATGCGCGAGCAGGGCATCCAGTGAAAAATCTGGCGTTTCACCTTCCCAGCGCAAACGGAAGCAGGCCTGGTGCCAGCGAAGCGGGCGTTCTTCCGACATACCGGACGGCCACGCAAAACCCGAGAGCAGCTGCTCAGATTTGACAGCACAGCCTGCCATTATGAGAAGGAAAGCGGTGCTGCAAAGCCGGCCAAACCCCCGTGAGAGCTTTCTGCCCAGACCGCACCGCGAACCCATACAGATGGAATAAGACATTTCCTGATTCTAGACCAGGTCTGTAGAACGTGGGAGTGGAGATCCCGCCCGGTTTAACGTATGTTTTTGTAAAGACACTTTATTTTCCAGCCTGCTTCCAGGCAGGCCTGCGAATGCTTGTACCCTCTACACCCGCAGAAAAACAATGAGAACGGAGCTCGTGATGCACCAGCCACTCACCCGACTACTTTCCATCGGCCTGGCAATTACCCTCGGCGGATGCGCGCATCATTCCACGTCCAGGAACTGGAATGGCCTGATGGGCGCAGATGGCGAACCCACTTACTACAAGGAGACCAGCAAGGTCGCTGTCAACCTGTTCATCGCCATTCCACTGGCCGGTAATGTCAGCATTGATGGCATGATGCGGGACCTCACTGAAGACATTCACAAGGAAAGTGGCAACAATGTCCGGGTGGTTCAGGGTGATAGTGAAAACTACTGGTATGGGTTTCCGCCAATCACCTGGGTCTTTACCCCCGTAATCACAACAGTTTCCGCGGAATACAAGCCCCACATTGACACCTATGTCGTCGACCAGAAGAAAATCCGACAGGAACAGGGGGAAACCAACTACAACCCGACACAATGGTAGCCTTTACCGAGTACCTGCTGACCGCAGCACGGTGGCTGCTCACACCGCTGTGTCTCTGGCTACTGCTGGTGCTTTGCATTTTCCTGTTGCAACGGCATCTGCTGTTCTTTCCTGCAACCGAACAGGCAAGTGCTTGGGAACTGAAGGCCAGGAGCCTGCGCTTCTGGCCGCAGGAATCCGGGTATCAGGCTCTCATTCGTGACCGCGAAGCCGCCAAAGCCACGGTAATTGTCTTTCATGGCAATGCCGGCTCCGCCCTTCATCGTGATTACTATGCCAACGCCCTGGGCCGGCAGGGCTATCGGGTGATTATTACCGAGTATCCCGGCTATGGGGGGCGTCCGGGAAAGCCCGGTGAAGAAACGTTTGTCTCTGCTGGTATTGACGTGCTGAACAAGGCCCGTGAGACCTTTGGCGGCCCCATCTATCTGCTGGGGGAGTCTATCGGCAGCGGCGTTGCGGCGGGCGTGGCCAGCCGGACGGATGTTCCGGTTGAGGGGCTCATACTCATCACCCCCTTCGACAGCCTGGCTGCTGTGGCCCGAACCCATTACTGGTATCTGGCCGCTCAATGGCTGGTCAGGGATCGCTTTGACAACATCCGGAACCTGAAAAACTATCGGGGCACAGTCGCGGTTGTGCTGGCTGGCTCAGATACCATCATTCCCCCCCGCCATGGCCAGAATCTGTATGACCACTTGTCCACCACCAAACGCCTGTGGACATTTCCGGATGCCGGACACAACTCCCTGCCGCTGGATCCCGGCATGACCTGGTGGCAGGAACTGTCGGATTTTTTTGATCAGAGCGAGGCCTCATACCCCTGAAGTCAGCACGCTTCCATCCCGCGCCAGATACCTCTGCCGGTAACCGTCCACCATTCGCTGAAGGTGGCGCAGGACCTCGGTTTTCTCCGGCTCAGTGAGGAAAGCCCCAAACTCGGTTTTCTGATCCCGGCAGTATATCCAAAGACGCTTGCGCTCACCTGACACCCGCTTTTCGCGCTCAACCTTTACCCGAGTGCTATACCTCTGATAACAGTACTCGGACTCCGGACCCTCATGCCCGGCAAGCACCCGGACAGTTTCGGGTGTGAGTTCAAGCAGTTCCTGCCGGTAACAGTCACGGCTTACCCGGTGCAGAGCCCAGAAGAGAAGCAGCAGTTCAAGACCGGCGAAAGCGAGAATAAGCAGCAACCCCTGGATTGCCCAGTACACCGCTACACTGCCAGAGACAAGGAGGCAGGCGATCCAGAAGCGCTGATTGGCGCGCCAGCCACTGGACTGGTTCGGACGCAACAACAGACGGCCACATGCCTCATTTTCGCCGGAAAGAAACTCCACCATGCTGACGCCCCGCGGATACTGGTATCCGTATAGGATAGACGACTAGTCTGTCGAAGCGTCTGCCTTGTACTTGTAGGATGCCAAAGCTTCCCGGACCAGTTTCATGCCGTGCAGCCGTTCGTCCTGATACGCACCGCTGTTTCTCAGCTTGGGTGCAACCAGTTTCGATATCTCACGGGCCTGCTCTTCTGTACGCTGGTGTTCCCGCAGCAGATCGTGCACCGCCGGCACAGTGGCTGTCTGCTCATTCTGGATGAGCCGGGCAATGGCTTCAGCACAGGCCTTGTTCTGAGGATCAATGTTGCGCGACGAGTGGTAGATCAGGAAGGCCAGTACCACGATGACCAGCCCGATCAGCACACTGCCCAGAGACATCAGAGACGTACCTCAATTCCCCGGGCCGCCATAAAGGCCTTGGCTTCAGGAATACTGTACTCACCGAAATGAAAAATACTGGCGGCAAGTACGGCATCCGCGCGCCCGTCGGTGACACCGTCAGCCAGGTGCTGAAGATTGCCAACGCCACCTGAGGCAATGACCGGCACTGAGACCGCGTCACTGATGGCACGGGTGAGCTTCAGATCAAAACCATTCTTGGTACCGTCCCGGTCCATACTGGTCAACAGAATTTCTCCGGCTCCCAGATCCACCATTTTTCTGGCCCAGGCGATGGCTTCTAGGCCCGTGGGTTTGCGACCACCATGGGTGAAGATTTCCCAGCGATCCGGCTCGCCAGCGCCAGAGACTTTTTTTGCATCTATCGCCACGACGATGCACTGACTGCCAAAGCGGTCTGCAGCCCGGCCGACAAACTCCGGTTCGAAGACCGCGGCGGTATTGATGCTGACCTTGTCAGCGCCGGCATTCAGCATCGTCCTGATATCTTCCAGCTTGCGGATACCGCCTCCCACAGTCAGCGGGATAAACACCTCACTCGCCATGCGCTCCACCGTGTGTACCATGGT
>JAUIAZ010000360.1 GCA_030427465.1 Gammaproteobacteria bacterium
TGAGTCCGAGGCGGTCCAGCATTTCCCCGTATCCTTCCCGGAAAGTAGGGTAGCGAAACGTAAAACCGGATTGGCGCAGGCGCTGGCTTGAGAGGCGCTTGCTGCCAACGCGCCGCCGCGGTTTGCGCGAAGCGTTGGTCTGGCTTCCGGAATCTGTCCGGGGCCTCACGCCGATCTCATCAGCCAGCCAGCCCAGAACCTCTTTCTGCAGACAGGGTTGACCATCACTGACAAGGTAGCAGTCGTCAACCGGTTGCTTCCCCAGAACCCGGGTCAGCAGGTGGGTCATGGCGCGGATAACATCCGTTTCGTGGACCCGGTTGCTGTAGTAACTCTCACCTTCTGTCTCAAAGTCCCCGCGCTGCACCTGCTCGATCAGGCGGGTTCTCTGGCCGCCATAGATGCCACTGACGCGAAGCACGCAGGTGGGGGCTTCCTGCTCCCGGAGCAAGGCTTCGGCTTCAAGTAGTGCCTGCCCTGAAAAACCGGTGGGCCGGGTTTCACTGCTTTCATCCACCCACTCTCCTTCATGCTGCCCGTAGACGCTGCTGGAGGACACAAAGAACAGGGTGGGACGGGTTTGCGGGTTGAGGACAGACAGCACCTGACGGACGCCTTTGACATAGGTATCCTGATAGGCGGTTTCCGAGAACTCCGGCGGCGACAGCGCAAAGACTACGGCGTCATAAGCGAAGTCCCTAATGCCTTCCGGCGCCTCCCGGGTCAGGTCAACTGCCCAGTGCAGGCTGCGCGCCCGAGAGCTTCTCGAGATGCTGTGAAATTCCACCTGGTGGGCGAGGCTTTCCTCCAGCCCCTGGTTCAGGTGACCGTGGCCTACCAGCAGCACTTTGGGGCGGGTCGTTGCGTCATTCATGGGCTACCTTTATGCTGTGTCTATCGAATTGAGATCAATCGATTCAGGAACTCTATTATGACCCTAACTGAGCTTCGTTACATCGTGACTCTGGCGGATGAGCGGCATTTCGGACGTGCCGCTGAGCGCTGCCATGTCAGTCAGCCCACTTTGAGTGTCGCGGTCAAGAAGCTGGAAGATGAGTTGGGGGTTGCGTTGTTTGAGCGCAGCAAAGGGCATATCAACGTGACCGACACGGGGAACCGGGTGGTGCAGCAGGCGCGTCGCGTGCTGGATCAGGCGGGGCTGATCAAGGACATTGCCAGTGCCGGGAAAGACCAGCTGTCGGCGCCATTGAAAGTCGGCGCAATCTATACCATTGGCCCTTATCTGTTTCCGCACCTGATGCCGCAGCTCCGTCGGGCAGCTCCGCAGATGCCTCTGTATATAGAGGAAAACTACACCGCCGTTCTTGCCGAGAAACTCCGGCAGTCTGAACTGGATGCCATCATTGTGGCATTGCCTTTTGATGAGCCGGATGTGGTTACTCTGCCCCTGTACGATGAGCCCTTCGTCGTGCTGATGCCAAAGGATCACCCCCTGGCCAAGTTCCGGGAAATCAGCAGCGAGCAACTGTCGGCGGCAGACCTTCTGATGCTCGGCCCCGGTCACTGCTTCCGGGATCAGGTGCTGGAAGCCTGTCCGGATCTGATGAACAAGCTCTCACGCAAGAATCCGGTGGAAGGGTTGGTCACCGAGGGCAGCTCCCTGGAAACCATCCGTCATATGGTAGCTTCCGGGCTGGGTATTTCCGTGCTGCCGCTGTCAGCCTGTAACCAGACCTATTACCCGGAAGGTCTGCTGGAGCAGCGCCCCTTCAAGCACCCCTCGCCATTCCGCACCGTCGGGCTGGCCTGGCGTGTGACTTTCCCGCGGCCAAAAGCCATTGACATGCTCAGTCTGGCGGCCGGGCAGTGCCGTATTCTGCCCCGTCAAGCGGAGGCCTGAGTAACGGCAGTGGCCGATAAGAACGGACTCTCCTCGCTCAAGGGCGTCGGGCCGGCGCTGGAGGCCCGCCTGAACAGCCTGGGTATTTTCACCCGTCAGGATTTGCTGTTTCACTTGCCCCTGCGCTACGAAGACAGAACCCGCGTTATCCCGCTTTCCCGCGTCAGTGTGGGTATTCCTTGCCTGGTATCAGGCGAAGTCACCGAGAACCGGGTTGAGTTCGGGCGCCGGCGTAGCCTCTGGGTCCGTATCCGCGATGAAAGTGGCGGGCAGATTGGCCTGCGGTTCTATGCGTTTTCCAAAGCGCAGCAGCTGCGTCTCGCAACAGGCACCCGCTTGCGCTGCTTCGGTGAAGTACGCATGGGGCGCAGCGGTTTCGAGATGTATCACCCGGAAACGGATGTGCTCGGTGCCCAGACAGATAAGCCGATAGAAGACAGGCTGACAGCGGTATACCCGACTTCTGAAGGGCTTCCGCAGAAACGCCTGCGGGATCTGGTGGACCAGGTGCTGGATCAGCTCGATCCGGGCGTTCTGGAAGACTTGCTACCGGCCCGTCTGGTCAGTCGCTGGGGGTATCCGGACCTTTTCAGTGCGCTGAACAATCTGCACCGGCCCGAGGTTCCGGATCCCAAGGCCCGGGAGCGGCTGGTGCTGGAGGAATTGCTGGCCCATCACCTCAGCTTGTTGCAACTCCGGGAATCACTGCAACAGGAGGCAGCCAGGCCCTGCGAGGTGAAAAAAGAACAGGAAAAACAATTCCACGCAGGACTGCCTTTTGGCCTGACTGCCGCCCAGCGCCGGGTACTGGAAGATATCCGGCATGATATGGCCGGGCCGGTACCGATGCTACGCCTGATCCAGGGCGATGTGGGATCCGGGAAGACGGTAGTAGCCGCACTGGCTGCACTGACAGCCCTCTCCCGGGGATACCAGGTGGCCGTGATGGCGCCTACCGAAATACTGGCCGAGCAGCACCTGCGGAGCTTTGAGGACTGGTTTTCTCCTCTGGGGTACTCGATTGCCTGGCTTAGCGGCAAGGTCAAGGGGCGTCAGCGCGCTGCAACCCTGTCGCGCATCCGTCACAGGGAAGATCTCATTGTCGTCGGCACCCATGCGCTGTTCCAGGAAGATGTGGTCTACGCCAGTCTCGCTTTGGTGATCGTAGACGAACAGCACCGCTTCGGAGTACACCAGAGATTGTCGTTGCAGGAAAAGGGCCGGGACAGTGAAGGACGGGTACCGCACCAGCTGATCATGACGGCCACACCAATTCCCCGGACTCTGGCCATGAGTGCCTATGCCGATCTGGATACTTCCGTGATTGATGAGCTGCCCCCAGGGCGCAGCCCAGTGATTACCCGGGTGCTCAGTGATGAGCGCCGAGAGGACGTGGTAGAGCGTCTGCGCGCTCTCTGCCAGCAGGGGCAACAGGCCTATTGGGTCTGTACTCTGGTAGAAGAGTCAGAGGCTCTGCAATGTCAGGCGGCAGAGGTTGCGGCCCAGTTGCTGGCAGAATCGCTTCCCGGAATTCAAGTCGGGCTGGTTCACGGCCGTCTGAAAGCCGATGAGAAAGCGGCCGTGATGGCGGCATTTACCCGCAACGAGATTCAGTTGCTTGTAGCGACGACGGTGATCGAGGTAGGCGTTAACGTCCCCAACGCAAGCCTGATGGTTATAGAAAACCCGGAACGGCTGGGCTTGGCCCAGCTTCACCAGTTGCGTGGGCGAGTGGGACGGGGCACAGCGCAGAGCTTCTGCCTCTTGATGTACCATGCGCCGCTTTCGGCCAATGCGCGTGAACGGCTGAATGTCTTGCGGGAAACCGAAGACGGGTTCCGCATTGCCGAAAAAGATCTTGAGTTGCGGGGGCC
>JAUIAZ010000032.1 GCA_030427465.1 Gammaproteobacteria bacterium
TGTCAAATGAATTTGCTGTTGGTCTGGCAATTATTCTGGCTGGACTGCCCGTGCGCTGCCTGTCGGGTGTGTTATCGCTCAAAAAAGCGAAAACAGGTATGATGTCGCGCTTCGGCAGCGGGCACCGTCCAATAGCGGGCAGTTGTCAGTCGCATACAGTTAAAGGCATGGGAAGAAACAGTGTGAGTCAGGGGTCCGACCAGGAGAGCATGTCGCCGGAGAAAAAGCAGCCTCCTGCACCGTCACTGCTGCGCTCCAGTGGTGTCGTGGGAATCATGACAATGTTCTCGAGGGTTCTGGGGCTGGTTCGCGACATGGTGATTGCCAACCTGTTTGGCGCGTCAGCGGGCGCCGATGCCTTCTTCGTGGCCTTCAAGATTCCCAATTTCATGCGTCGTCTGTTTGCTGAAGGTGCGTTCTCCCAGGCGTTCGTGCCGGTGCTGTCCGAATACCGGGCCAGGCGCTCGCATGAGGAAGTGCGGACCCTGGTGAAGGCGGTCTCCGGCAGCCTGGGCGTTGTTCTGTTGCTGCTGACACTGATTGCGGTAGTGGGTGCCACCGGTCTCACCTGGATTTTTGCGCCGGGCTTTCATGACGACCCCGTCAAATTTCAGCAGACGACCGAGATGCTGCGTCTGACCTTTCCTTATTTGTTGCTGATCTCCATGACGGCACTGGCGGGTGGAATACTTAACAGCTATGACCGCTTCGCGGTGCCGGCCTTCACGCCGGTCCTGCTGAACCTGAGTCTGATCGGCAGTGCCTGGTGGCTCAGTGCGGCTCTGGATAACCCGATTTACAGCCTCGCCTGGGGCGTGGTGATTGCCGGGGTGTCACAATTGCTGTTCCAACTGCCCTTCCTCGCGCGCCTGGGCCTGCTGACACTTCCGGTACCAAACTTTTCTCATCCTGGAGTGAAGCGGATCATGAAGCTCATGGTGCCTGCCATGTTCGGGGTGTCGGTCAGCCAGATCAACCTGCTGCTGGATACGGTCCTTGCTTCGTTTCTGGAAACGGGTAGCGTATCCTGGCTCTATTACTCTGATCGGCTTTCAGAGCTGCCGCTGGGGGTGTTCGGGATCGCCATTGCCACGGTTATTCTGCCTTCACTGTCCCGGCGGCATACGGAAACTCAGCCAGCACTCTTTTCAAGAACGCTCGACTGGGCGCTTCGCCTGGTGCTCATGATCGGCTTCCCGGCCGCCCTTGCCCTGATGTTGTTGTCAACGCCGCTGATCTCCACACTTTTCTATCACGGGGCCCTGACAGCGAGGGATGTCCATATGGCCAGCCTGAGTCTTCAGGCCTATTCGCTGGGCTTGCTCGCCTTTATGCTGGTCAAGGTGCTTGCCCCGGGCTACTTCGCGCGACAGGATACCAGGACGCCCGTCCGCTACGGGCTCATTGCCATGGCGCTGAATATGGTGTTCAACCTGATTCTTATTTTCCCGCTGGCACACGTCGGGCTGGCGCTGGCTACCACGCTGTCGGCTTCGCTGAATGCCTGGCTGCTCTGGTACGGACTGCGCAAACAGACTATTTATCTGCCGCAGCCGGGCTGGCTGCGCTATTTTGCCCAGATCCTTGTCGGATTGCTGGCCCTGAGTGCATTTATTTTCTGGCGTAATCCGGGGAGTGACTGGTGGCTGGAGGTTGATGCGGTTCAGCGTATCCTGAAAATGGCGGAGCTGTGCATCGGGGGTGTCCTGGTCTATGTTCTGGCCCTGGTGAGCATGGGGATCCGTTTCAAGCATTTGAAAATGCAGGAGTCTGAATGAAAGTGGTTCGCGGTCTGGCCGGTCTGAAGTCCTCGGAGCGGCCCACGGTACTGACTATCGGAAACTTTGACGGGGTTCACCTCGGCCATCAACGCATATTGGAGCAGGTGATGCTGGCCGGTCCGCGTTTTGGCGGCGTCGCGAGTGTGATGTTGTTTGAGCCGCAGCCCCGCGAATACTTCAACGCGGCATTGGCTCCCCCCCGCCTCATGGGCTTGCGTGAAAAATTGGAAACCCTGCATGGCCTTGGGCTTCCCCAAGTGGTGGTCATGCCCTTCAATGAGGCGTTTCGCAGTCTCACCGGGCAAGCTTTTATTGAGCGGGTGTTGTGCGATGGATTGCAGGTGCAACACCTGGTGGTAGGGGATGACTTCCAGTTTGGTTGTGATCGGCAGGGCAGCTTCCGCCTTCTCCAGCAGGAAGGCTTGCGCCTTGGTTTTACCGTTGAAAAAACCGAAACCATTCTGCTGGATCAGGACCGTATCAGCAGTACCCGCATTCGTGACTGTCTCAGAGAGGGGCAGGTGGCTGAAGCCGAGCGATTGCTGGGGCGTCCCTACGTCATCAGTGGGCGGGTTTCCTATGGACAGCAACTGGGTCGCACACTGGGCTTCCCGACGGCCAACATCCGGTTGCCGCGCACCTATGCGGTGGACGGCGTCTGGGCGGTGGAAGTCCTGGCCGGAAGCGGCAGGTACGGCGGCGTGGCCAATATCGGTCGCCGCCCGACCGTTGGTGGTCAGGAAGAGCGGCTCGAAGTCCATCTGTTTGATTTCGGTGAGAACCTTTACGGTACACGCCTGAAAGTCCGTTTCATCGAAAAAATTCGCCCGGAAAAGCGCTTCGATGGCATAGAAGCCCTGAAAGCCCAGGTGCAACGTGACGCAGACCGCGCCCAGGGAATCCTGTCCTCGCGTAACGGCCATAAATTCCGCTAGAATAGGCGGCTATTTATCAATTGATCCTGAGTGAGTGGCGGGATACCCAGTAGAGCCCAAGGCGAGAAAGATGAGCGATTACAAGCATACCCTGAATCTGCCCGAGACAGCGTTTCCGATGCGAGGGAACCTGCCCCAGCGTGAACCGGAAAAACTCAAGCACTGGCAGGAAATCGGGCTGTATCAGAAAATTCGTGAAGCTTCTGCGGGGCGTCCAAAATTCATCCTGCATGATGGCCCCCCCTACGCTAATGGCAACATCCATCTGGGTCATGCCGTCAACAAGATTCTCAAGGACATCATCGTCAAGTCCAAGTCACTCCTGGGCTTTGATGCGCCTTACATTCCCGGCTGGGACTGTCACGGCCTGCCAATTGAGCACAAAGTGGAAACCCAGATCGGTCGTGCCGGCGACAAAGTGCCTTTTTCTGAGTTTCGTGCCAAGTGTCGTGAATACGCGATGAGCCAGGTCGAAGGGCAGCGCCGGGATTTCATCCGGCTGGGCGTTTTTGGTGACTGGGATAACCCCTATCTGACCATGAATTTCCAGACGGAAGCTGACATCATTCGGGCTCTGGGCAAAATCGCCGAAAACGGGCATCTGGTTAAAGGCTACAAGCCGGTCTACTGGAGTGTGGTGGGCGGTTCTGCGTTGGCAGAAGCTGAAGTTGAGTATCATGACAAGCAGTCGAATGCGATTGATGTCAGTTACCCGGCTGAAGATGCAGAAGCCTTCACGGCAGCCTTCGGAACCCATGAGGGTGAGGGGGAAATCAGTGTCATCATCTGGACCACCACACCCTGGACACTGCCTGCTTCCCTGGCCATTTCCATGGGGCCGGAAATCGAATATTCCCTGGTTCAGGTAGAGCTGGACGGTATGCTGCAGCGCTGGGTAATTGCCAGCGATCTGGCAGAAGCACTGGTTACCCGTGCCGGTGCCAGGCTGGTAACTACGCTGGCGACGGCGCCCGGTCAGGCACTCGAGGGGCTGAGATGTCATCATCCGTTTTATAATCGCAGCATTCCCGTATTGCTCGGTGAGCATGTCACTCTGGATGCGGGAACCGGGTCGGTTCATACTGCGCCTGATCATGGTTTGGATGACTTTGCGGTGTGCCGCAAGTATGGCATTGAAACCATTAACCCGCTGGATGATCGCGGTGTTTATCGCGACAATGTTGAACGCTTTGCTGGTATCCATGTGTACAAGGCAGATGAACCGATCATGGAGACCCTGCGGGAACAGGGGCGCCTCGTCAGTCACGAAAAAATCACACACAGCTATGCCCACTGCTGGCGCACCAAGACTCCGTTGATTTATCGGGCGACGCCACAGTGGTTTATCAGTATGGATGCCAAAGGCCTGAAACAGTCAGCCATGGAAGCCATCAAGCAAGTGCGCTGGGTGCCCGGCTGGGGCCAGAACCGCATTGAGGCAATGGTTCAGCAGAGCCCGGACTGGTGTATCTCACGTCAGCGAACCTGGGGTGTGCCGATAGCTTTCTTCGTAGACAAGGAAACCCATGAACTGCACCCGGACACTCCGAAGCTTGTTGAAGCGGTGGCCTTGCGGGTGGAAGAGAAAGGGATTGATGCCTGGTGGGAGCTTGACGCACAGGAGCTGCTTGGTGCCGATGCCGAACGCTATGAAAAGGTCACCGATACCCTGGATGTCTGGTTTGATTCCGGGGTTACGCACAGTACGGTTCTGCGTCGGCGCCATGAGTTGGGGCAGTTCCCCGCTGACATGTACCTGGAAGGATCTGACCAGCACCGTGGCTGGTTCCAGTCTTCCTTGAAAACGGCGATCGCCATCGATGGCGCCGCCCCTTACCGACAGGTCCTGACTCACGGCTTCACTGTGGATGAAAAGGGCTACAAGATGTCCAAGTCGCTGGGCAATGGCATAGAACCTCAGGAAGTCATGAATGAGATGGGGGCGGACATTCTGCGTTTGTGGGTGTCAGCAACCGACTACAGTGCGGAAATGACCATGTCCAAACAGATTCTGGTCAGAACGGCAGACAGCTATCGTCGTATCCGCAACACATCCCGCTTCCTGCTTGCCAACCTGAATGGCTTTGACCCTGCGAAGCATCTGCTGCCAACATCTGAGCTGCTGGCGCTCGATCGCTGGATCATTGATCAGGCCTACCAGTTCCAGAATGCGTTGAAAGATGCTTATGACAACTACCACTTTGTGCAGGTCTACCAGAAAATCCATAACTTCTGTGCGATTGAGCTGGGTAGCTTTTACCTGGATGTCATCAAGGATCGCCAGTATACAACGGCTACAGATAGTGTGGCCCGGCGCTCGGCCCAGTCAGCGATGTATCATATCGCCGAAGCGCTCGCGCGCTGGATCGCTCCGGTACTGAGCTTCACCGCCGAGGAAATCTGGGGGCACCTGCCAGCACCGGTTTCAGGTCAGCGCAGTGAGTCGGTCTTCCTCGAGACCCTTTACGAAGGGCTGAAGCCGCTGAGCGGTGATGAAAGCCTGGGTCGTGAATACTGGGCGGAAGTGCTGCTGGTCAAGACGGAAGTCAATCGCGGGATAGAAGATGCCCGCAAGAATGGCCTGATCAAGAAAGGGGGAAGCCTGAGTACGGAGCTAACCCTGTACTGTGATGATCAACACCTGGAGCTTCTCAGGCAGATCGGTGATGAACTGCGTTTTGTTTTGCTGGTTTCCGGGGTTCGTCTGTCACCCCTTGCGGATGCACCGGAAGATGCCCATAAAACAGAGCGGTCGGGCCTGCAGTTGCGTATTGAACCAAGCAAGCATGCCAAGTGTGAGCGATGCTGGCATCATCGTCCGGAAGTGGGCCACTTGGCTGCCCACCCGGATCTGTGCCAGCGCTGTGTCGACAATATTGAAGGCGATGGTGAGCAGCGGCAGTTTGCCTGACTGGCGGCCCGTGAAGACCGGATAAGAGGGACAAGATGTTAAGGTGGCTATTTCTATCAGGTGTGGTGATTGTTGCAGATCTGTTGACGAAAGCCATGGCTTCCAGCTATCTGGTCTACGCCAAACCGGTTCCGGTCATGCCCAGTTTCAATCTGACCCTGCTGCACAATACCGGAGCTGCTTTCAGCTTTCTGGCTGGACAGTCTGGCTGGCAGCGCTGGTTTTTTATCGCGCTGGCAATAGGGGTCAGTGTCGCGCTGGTCATCTGGATATCCCGGCTTAAGCCCTCCGAGCGGTGGTTGGCGATTGCTCTGTCACTCGTGCTCGGCGGTGCAATCGGGAATCTCTATGATCGGGTTGTCCACGGCTACGTGGTGGATTTTCTGCATTTCTACTACGGGGACTACCACTTCCCAGCATTCAATATTGCCGATGTGGCGATAAGCATTGGTGCGTTCATGATTGCGATCGACGTATTCCGGGAGTCCGGGCGTGATGCGCAGGAAGCAGAGAATGAAAAAGTGTTGGCTGCAAGGTCAACCAAGGAGCAATAACGGTGGCGGTTGAGTTTGTCGGGCATGGCGCCCGGATCACTTTGCACTTTTCCCTGAAGCTGAAATCGACTGGCGAGGTGATAGACAGCACCTTTGAGGGAGAACCCGGGACCTTTGATTTCGGAGACGGCACATTACCCGGTGGGTTTGAGGGCTTGATCCAGGGTATGCAGGCCGGTGAAAGAAAGCTGTTTGAAGTGCCGCCTGAAAAAGCCTTTGGCCAGCCCAATCCGAACAACATTCAGTACTTCAAACCCAAAGACTTTGAAGACCCTTCGTCGCTCAAGCCGGGAATGGTTTTCTCTTTCGCCGATGCAGCAAACTCGGAGTTGCCCGGCGTGATCAAGTCCGTCAGTGAAGATGAGGTTGCGGTAGATTTCAATCACCCACTGGCAGGCTCTGATCTGTTGTTTGAGGTTGAAATCATCCGCCTTGAGCCCAGCCTTGTGGAGGAGCAATGATATGGAAGTCAAACTGGCGAATCCCAGGGGGTTCTGTGCCGGCGTCGATCGTGCCATCGAGATCGTGAACCGTGCCCTGGAGGTTTTTGGGGCGCCGATTTACGTTCGGCATGAAGTGGTGCACAACCGCTTTGTTGTTGAGGACCTCCGTCAGCGTGGGGCCATTTTCGTTGATGAACTGCATGAGGTGCCGGATGATGCCCTGGTCATATTCAGTGCCCACGGCGTCAGTCAGGCGGTCAGGCAAGAAGCCGATCGGCGTGGCCTGAAGGTATTTGATGCGACCTGCCCACTGGTTACCAAAGTCCATCTTGAAGTGACCCGTTATGCCGAAGACGGCTGCGAGTGTATTCTCATCGGCCATGCCGGACACCCCGAAGTGGAAGGTACGATGGGCCAGTATGATCGGAGCCGGGGCGGAGAGATCTACCTGGTGGAGAGTGAAGAAGACGTGCGGGCAATGAGCGTGCGGGATCCCTCCCGTCTGGCTTATGTCACCCAGACCACGCTCTCAATGGATGATACCGCCCGGATCATAGAGGCGCTGAGGGCGCGCTTCCCTGAGATTCGTGGCCCCCGTAAGGATGACATCTGCTATGCCACCCAGAATCGCCAGGATGCGGTGAAAAAGCTGGCTTCGGAAAGCGATGTGTTGCTCGTGGTGGGTTCGGTGAACAGTTCAAACTCAAACCGTTTACGTGAACTGGCCGAGCGCATGGGTACTCCGGCTTATCTGATTGACGGAGCGGAAGAGATCCGGTCGGCCTGGACCGACGGCGCAAAGGTGATCGGAGTCACGGCGGGGGCCTCCGCGCCGGAAGTGCTGGTCCAGCAAGTGCTCGAGCGGCTCAGGACACTGGGCGTAAAGACAGCTACCGAGCTGTCCGGGCGACCGGAAAATATCGTATTCTCGATGCCGAAAGAGTTGAGAATTGCTGCGCAGGAAATCGACTGAGTCACTTCCTGGTGTGGCTCAACGATCATCAGTCCATGCCGAGTTTCTTCAGCCGGTAGCGCAGTGCCCTGAAGCTGATTCCCAGCTTCTTCGCGGCAGCCGTCTTGTTCCAGCGGGTTTCTTCGAGGGCTGATTCAATGGCCTGTTTTTCAATCCCTTCCAGATAACTTTCCAGGTTGATTTCATCGTCTGCCTTGAAGTTCGGGCTCGGGCTTTTCAGCATCGACAGCGTTTCCTCACTTTCATCCTCCTCACCACTTTCAGGCAGAAGGATGTCGTGTGCATCAATCTCACTCGAGTCACAGAGTGTGAAAGAGCGCTCCAGGATGTTCTCCAGCTCCCTTACGTTACCCGGGAAGTCATAACTGTTCAGTTTTTCTATGGCACTCTGGCTCAGTTGGGGCGATTCCATTTCGCACTCTTTGGCCAGCCGGGTGAGGTAGTTCTCTGTCAGCAAGGGAATGTCTTCCTTACGCTGTCGCAGTGGCGGAACCTTCAGTTCGATTACATTGATCCGGTAGAAAAGATCCTGGCGGAAGCGTCCGTTATCTACTTCGGATGAAAGATCCTTGTGAGTAGCACTCAACAGGCGGATATCAATCGGAATCTCGGCTGACTCGCCGACCGGCCTGACCGCCTTTTCCTGAATCGCCCGCAGCAGTTTGACCTGCATGCTCAGCGGCAGGTCAGCCACTTCGTCCAGGAACAGGGTGCCCCCGTCAGCCGCCTGAAACAGCCCCTGCTTTTTCTCGGATGCGCCGGTGAACGAACCCTTGGCGTGACCGAAAAACTCGCTTTCGACCAGTTCGGCGGGAATGGCTCCACAATTCACTGCGATGAAAGGGCCTGCATTCCGGTGGCCTTGCTCATGGATCATGCGGGCTACACGCTCTTTGCCACTGCCTGATTCTCCGCTGATATAGACCGGAGCCTGGCTACGTGCCAGTTTCTTGATCTGTCCGCGCAGCTTTTCTATCGCTGGTGACTGCCCGAGCAGCTGGTTTTTCAGGTTTTCGCTTTGACGCGGGGAGGGAGACTTGACCTTGATCGCATTGGCAATCAGTTCCCGCAGCCGGGCCAGATCAACCGGCTTGGAAATAAAATCAAAGGCACCGCTTTTCAGGGCATTGATGGCGGTTTCCATGCTGCCGTAAGCCGTAATGACCGCAACAGGCAGATCAGGTCTTGTTTCCTGCAGTTGGCTCACAAGGTCGATGCCATTGCCGTCTGGCAGGTTCATATCCGTCAGAACGAGCTGAAAGTCGGTGTCGGCCAATTGGGACCGGGCAGCCTTGAGGCTGTCCGCTGTACGAGTTTCCAGGCTCATCCTCGACAAGGTAATATCCAGCAGTTCACGGATATCCGGTTCGTCATCGACAATCAGTACTCTTGCTTGTGTCATAAATGGGCTCCGAACCACTCTTCAGAACGATTTCAGTGGGTGGGCAAAGGTAATCCGAAAGCAGCCACCCAGTTTCTGCTCAACATAATCCAGGGATGCCTGATTGGCTTCACACAGCTCACGGCTGATATACAGCCCCAAGCCGGTGCCTTTCTTGTCTGTGGTAAAAAAGGGCTCGAACAGATGCTTTCTGTCCTCAACACTTACACCTGGTCCCTCGTCGATCACCCAAAGCTGTATTTGCCCCTCGCCCTCCGTTCGGGTCAGGCGGATTTCGGCTCGCTGCTCTCCTGTTTGCTTCTCAGAATAGCGTAGCGCATTCGACAGCAGATTGGTGAGAATCTGATTGAGGTGGGACGGGTCAAAGCGGGCATTGATGTCGGTGTCAGAAAGGTTGCAGCTGATGTCGTAGGGCAGGGTGCCATCAGCCGTAAAATCCTGCAGGAACTGTTTCAACCAGGCGTTCAGGTCAATCGTCTCCGGCTGGCTGTTCTTGCCTCGCGACAGCTGCAGGACATTTTCAATGATGCCATTCATGCGTACGCAGTGGCGCTGAATGATCTCGGTCATTTTGCGGTCGCTACCATCCAGATCCGGCGACTCCAGCAACAGTTGGGCTGCATGACTGGCCGCCCCTAGAGGGTTCCGGATTTCATGTGCAATGCCCGCAGTCAGGCGACCGAGTGACATCAGCTTCAGCTCCTGGGCCTGCTGGCTGACCTTACCGGTATCCTCCAGGAAGATGATCACTGAGCGCAGGTCACCTTTTTGCAGAGGAGCAAAGCTGGCCTGAATCGGGGCTTTGGCGCTCGCGCCTGAAAAGCTTAGCGTGCGTAATTCCGGATTGAGTTTCCAGGCGTTGAGGCGTTCTTTCAGTATGGAGGGTAAAGAACTCAGGTCGTCCGGGCTGTTCAGGCCCAGCAGATCCGAAGCGGCCTTGTTGGTGAGCAGAACCCGTCCACCGGCTGTCGCGACGATGATTCCGGTCAGCATGCGCTGGATAATCAGGTGATTCAGTTCCTCCAGCGTTTCAATGTCTTCGGCCCGGCTTCTGGCCAGCGCCTCGGTCATGCGGATACGTTTACTTAGCTGGCCAACCAGGATGGCGGTAGCGAAGAATGCAGCCCCCTGAATGCCGGCCCGCAAAATATCGCCTGGCCTGGAGTGATCGAGTACCACTTGCAGACTTTCCTGACCAATCAGCAGCAGGCTGGCAACAGCAGCGATGAAGTAGCCCCACCTCAGATCAAGCAGAATATTGGCCGCCGCCACCGTGACGATCATCAGGTTGGCCAGGCTGAACGCCGTACTGGCACTGCCGCTGCCAGAAATGATCAGGGCAGTGAGTAAGCCGAGCTCCAGAATCAGTGAGCCGGCCATGTGAAATCGGTTAGGGCGCAAGCCGGCATACAGTAGCAAGGCGGAAAACAGGTGCAGGCCGAAATAGGTGAACAGGATCAGGCGGTGGATATCCGCCGCTGCACTCTGGCTTTTTTCCGGTGAAAAAGCGGTCAGAATGACCAGTACAAAGCCTACGGTCACCCGGTAATGGTTGTAGACCCGGAACAGTCGCAGGTTGTCACTGGAGTTGCTGTCTGGCATTTTTTTTTCCATTTTAAGCAGTATATGCCAAGAACCGGCTGCTCACAGGTATAATGCCGGATCATTTCATTGTTCAGTTGTCGGGATGCATGCATGTCTGATTACCCTAAAGTCGCCCTTGCCCAGATCGATACCCTGGTGGGAGATATCCCCGGAAACGCCCAGCGAATTGCGGAAGCAGCCTTTCGGGCCAGGGATGAACTGGGTTGTCAGATGGCTGTTTTTCCGGAGCTGACCCTCACAGGGTATCCACCCGAAGATCTGCTCTTGCGCCCCAGCCTGCAGGGTCGTATTGAAGCGGCTCTGGATGAGCTCTGTGAGCAGGTTACGGGTATTGATCTCATCATCGGCCTGCCCTGGTCTGAGCGGGGGCGTTTGTATAATTCGGCCGCCCTGATCGCCGATGGCAAAGTGCAGGCCCGTTACCACAAACGCTGTCTGCCGAACTATCAGGTGTTTGACGAGAAGCGGTACTTCTCCGCTGGCCAGCATCCCTGCGTGGTCGAGTGGCAGGGTATACGGCTGGGCCTGACCATATGCGAAGATATCTGGGAAGATTTTCCGGCCCGTGAGTCGGCTGAGGCTGGTGCAGATCTGCTGATTAACCTTAATGCCTCACCCTTCCATATGGGTAAGCGGCACCGCCGGGAGAGCGTGGTTCGTATGCAGGCTCAGCAAAACGGTCTGCCCGTCCTGTACGTGAATCTCACCGGTGGCCAGGATGAGCTTGTATTTGATGGCGGCTCGATGGTTTATTCTGCGTCGGGAGACAAGATGCTGCAGATGCCCTGGTTTGAGGAAAACCTCGCAGCCGTCGAGCTTGCCGGGTTGCTCGAGGAAGAGCCCGTGTCGGTAAAAACCGGAACGGAGCCTGACCAGGACGCCTTGCTGTATCAGGCTTTGGTCGTTGCCGTCCGGGATTATGTGAACAAGAACGGGTTTCCTTCCGTCATCATTGGTCTGTCTGGCGGAGTGGACTCTGCGCTGACCCTGGCCATTGCAGTAGATGCATTGGGCGCGGATAGAGTGCGGGCAGTCATGATGCCCTTTCGCTATACCTCGCAGATGAGCCTGGATGACGCGCAGGCCGAAGCTGAAGCCTTGGGCATCCAGTATGATGTCGTATCGATCGAGTCAGTTTATGACAGCTTCATGAAGCAATTGGCCCCACTATTCGAAGGACGCGAACGGGATACCACGGAAGAGAACCTTCAGGCTCGAATTCGTGGCACCTTGCTGATGAGTCTCTCCAACAAAACCGGTGCTCTGGTTTTGACGACAGGTAACAAGAGCGAAATGGCCGTCGGCTACGCCACATTGTATGGGGATATGGCCGGAGGCTTCGATGTGTTGAAGGATGTTTACAAGACCACTGTCTTCCGCTTGTGTCGTTATCGGAACGCGGTCTCGCCGGTAATCCCCGAGCGGGTGATCACTCGGCCACCGTCAGCAGAGCTGGCGCCAGATCAGAAAGATGAAGACAGTCTGCCGCCGTATCCGGTTCTGGATCAGATTCTCGAATTATACATTGAGCAGGACTTCAGTGCAGAGGCCATCGTGGAACGGGGCTTCGCGCGGGAAATCGTCTACCGGGTGGCGCGGCTGGTGGACATAAACGAATACAAGCGACGCCAGGCCGCCATTGGGCCACGGCTAACGCCCAGAGGCTTTGGCAAGGACCGGCGCTACCCTATCACTTCCGGCTGGAAGTTGGGGCACTGAGCAGGGTCAAGCGCTAATCGGTAATTCCCAGATCAAAGATCTGGGTCAGGGATCGGCTCTCTCGCTTGACCAGGCCACCCACGAAATTCAGGTTTTCATCAAAGCTTTCGTGTTCGGGATAGTTCGCGGCCAATACCACGAGTGCATCTGTTGCCTGGGTGTTGAGGCCTAGTATCCGGTACAGTTCAACGGACATGGCCAGGGCATCCGGCACGGCCGGGGTTTCCGGAAACTGTTCCACCACGTGGTTGGCGCGATTCAGTGCGGCTACCAGAGCCTCCCGGCGAATGTAATACGTGGCCACATGCAGCTCATACGCCGCCAGGTGGTTGCGGATGGCAACCATGCGCTGTTCGGCATCCGGGGCATACTGACTGTCCGGGTACAGGCTGACCAGAGAAGAAAAGGCCTGGTACGCATCGCGTGCCCGGCCAATGTCCCGCGAGGTTGGATCTACCGGCAAATATTTCACGGCAACACCGATATCCGAATAATAGTCAGCCAGGCCCTTGATATACCAGGCGTAGTCGGCATTCGGACTCTCGGGGTGCAGTTTGATGAAGCGTTCCGCCGCGGCCGCCGCGCCATCTGTATCCAGCGCATTATAGCGAGCGTAAATCAGGTCAAGCTGTGCCTGCTGGGCATAACGACCAAAGGGATGATAGGTCTCCATGGACTCCAGGTGGCGGGTGGCATCCAGGAAGTTGTTATTCTCCATCGCTTCCCGGGCTTTCTCGTAGTATTCCTTTTCCGTCAGGATTTCCGGTGGGGCCGAGGAGCAGGCACTCAGCAGGGCGACCAGCGCGACTAAGACAAGGTTTAACTTCCAGCGATTGTTCGGCATACCTGTTACACTTCTGCAGACTCAGCCCTCTATTATTCCATAGCTGAAAAGCGACTGATACAGGAGCAGCGCCTTGGCGGAAGAATTTCAGAAAATTCAGTTTGAAGCCGACTTCGAGCACGATGGTCGCCGCTTTGACCAAGTTCTGGTGGAACTGGCTCCAGACTATTCAAGGTCACTGCTACAGAACAGCATCAAGCAAGGCTTGTCGACGCTTAACGGTCTGACTGTCAAACCCAAGGAAAAAGTACGTGTCGGAGATCGGATTGAACTGGTGGTCAGTGAACCGGTTGTTACGAACTGGGAGCCTGAGAATATCCCGATTGAGCGGGTATACGAAGACGAACACCTGCTGGTGATCAATAAACCGGAGAACCTGGTGGTTCACCCGGCAGCGGGTAACTACAGTGGTACGCTGGTCAATGCCCTGCTGTATGCCTACCCGGAGCAAGCCAGTCTGCCACGGGCGGGTATCGTTCATCGATTGGACAAAGACACCAGTGGCCTGATGGTCGTTGCCCGCAGCCGACAAGCCCACTTCTCGCTGGTGGAGCAGTTGCAGGCCAGAACCATGGGGCGTGAATACGAAGCCCTGATTGTTGGGAGTCCGACTGGCGGAGGAACCGTGGAAGCCCCCATCGGCAGAGACCCCAGGAATCGGCTGAAGATGACGGTCACCGAAGGCGGCAAAGCGGCGAAAACGGATTACCGGGTGCTGAAACGATGGCCAGGCGTCAGTCTGGTCAGGCTCAAGCTCCACTCCGGGCGCACTCACCAGATCAGGGTGCATATGGCTCATCTGCGGTGGCCGGTACTGGGAGATCCGCTGTACGGGAAGGGGCAGTTGCCCAAGGCGGCTGATCCGGAACTCCGGGATGCCTTTGCCGCTTTTTCCCGGCAAGCGCTGCATGCCTGTCATCTGGAGCTTGATCATCCGCAGACTGGAGGAAGGATGGCCTGGGATACGCCTCTGAGTAACGATATCCAGGTGCTGGTCAACCTGCTGGATCAAGTGTATGAGCAGGAATAAGCGGCTGCCAGAACTGATTTACCCGAGCTGGCCTGTGCCAACGAATGTGGTGGCTGCCTTCAGTCAGCGAACCGGTGGTGTGAGTGAAGCGCCCTTCGACAGTCTGAATCTTTCAGATCAGGTGGGCGATCAAGGGCTGTCTGTTCAGGAAAACCGTCATTGCGTGGCAGAGCAACTGGGTGTGCCTGTGGATCGCCTAAGCTGGCTCAGACAGGTCCACGGCGTTCGGGTGGTTGAAGCTGACCCTTCTGTGACTCCACAGGCGGATGCCCAGTCCACAACAGAGTCCAGGATGGTTTGCTGTATTCTGACTGCCGACTGCTTGCCGGTGCTGTTCTGTGACCGAAAAGGCACTCGGGTGGCGTCTGCCCACGCGGGCTGGCGTGGACTGGCTGGCGGCGTGCTTGAAGAGACGCTGAAAGCATTCGTTTCACGTGGGTATACTGATATTTTGGCCTGTGTGGGTGTCGGGATCGGCCAGGCGGCTTTTGAGGTCGGGCCCGAGGTAAGAGCAGCCTTTGTCGCCGCTGCGCCCGAAGATGCCGCGTTTTTCCTTGAATCGGACAGGCCTGGGCACTATCTCTGTGATCTGGCCGGCCTCGCGGTGGCGAGGTTGAAGCGTCTTGAGTGTGCCGTGTTCCAGATCCCCGGATGCACCTATGAGCAAGTACCGGAGTTCTTTTCCTATCGGCGGGACGGGCAGACCGGCCGTCAGGGCGCCTTTATCTATCTGAAATAATAATCGTCAAATTGTGACACTCAGACCCTTGAAGCGCTCAGACTCGGCCCCACATTAGAAAGTAATACGGCGGCTCTTCAACGGGCTGCGAATTGAAGATCTGGGGGGATCCATGAGACTTGACAAACTTACCAGTCGCCTGCAAATGGCGCTGTCAGACGCCCAGTCCCTGGCACTGGGGCGCGATCATCATTTTATTGAGCCGACACACTTGCTGAAATCCCTGCTCGACCAGCAGGGTAGTGCGATGCCCGCTTTGTTCAAGCAGGCCAATGCGGATGTGTCCAAGCTCCGCCAACTGCTGGAGCAGGCCCTGGAAGGTCTGCCCAAAATGGCATCCTCTGATGCCGATGTACATGTTTCCAACGACCTGAGCCGCTTGCTCAATCAGGCCGACAGGCTGTCACAAAAGCGTCAGGATCAGTTTATTTCCAGTGAGTTGATCGTGCTGGCGGCTTTCGACACAGCGGGTCCCTTACAGGGTATTCTGAAAGAAAGTGGGGCCGACAAAGCGGCTTTTGAGAAAGCCGTTGATGCGATGCGCGGAGGAGAAAAAGTGCAGGATCAGGGAGCCGAGGAAAATCGTCAGGCGCTGGAAAAGTACACGGTCGACCTGACCGCGAGAGCCAGCGACGGCAAGCTTGACCCTGTCATCGGCCGGGATGATGAAATCCGTCGAACCATTCAGGTGTTGCAGCGCCGCCGCAAAAATAACCCGGTACTGATTGGCGAACCCGGTGTGGGCAAGACCGCCATTGTCGAGGGGCTCGCCCAGCGAATCGTCAATGGCGAGGTACCGGAAGGGCTCAAGAACAAGCGGGTTCTGTCCCTGGATATGGGGGCCTTGATTGCCGGAGCAAAATTCCGTGGAGAGTTCGAAGAGCGTCTGAAAGCCGTGCTCAACGACCTGGCCAAGCAGGAAGGTCAGATCATTCTGTTCATCGATGAGCTGCATACCATGGTCGGGGCAGGTAAAGCCGACGGTGCCATGGATGCGGGCAATATGTTGAAGCCAGCGTTGGCCAGGGGAGAGTTGCACTGTGTCGGCGCTACCACGCTCGACGAGTATCGTGAATACATCGAAAAAGACGCGGCGCTGGAACGACGTTTCCAGAAGGTGCTGGTGGATGAGCCAACGGTGGAAGATACCATCGCCATTCTGCGTGGCCTCAAAGAACGCTACGAGGTGCATCACGGAGTGGAAATTACCGATGGTGCCATCATCGCGGCAGCCAAACTGTCACACCGTTATATCAGCGACCGGCAACTGCCGGACAAG
Organism: Gammaproteobacteria bacterium; assembly: GCA_030427465.1. Lineage (GTDB taxonomy): Bacteria > Pseudomonadota > Gammaproteobacteria > Pseudomonadales > Oleiphilaceae > JADJWY01. The sequence continues at coordinate 16,216 of JAUIAZ010000032.1, forward strand.
GCGATTGACCTTGTCGACGAGGCGGCCAGTCAGATCCGTATGGAAATTGACTCCAAGCCCGAGCCGTTGGATCGCCTGGAGCGTCGCCTGATTCAGTTAAAGATGCAGAGAGAGGCGCTCAAGAAAGAAACTGACAGTGCTTCCGCCAAGACGCTGGCTGAACTGAATGCCCAGATCGACGGGGTGGAGCGGGAGTTTGCTGACCTGGAAGAAGTCTGGAGTGCCGAAAAAGCAGCCCTTCAGGGCACCCAGCAGATCAAGAGTGAGCTGGAGCAGGCGCGCGTGGATCTGGATCTGGCCCGACGTCAGGGCGACCTGGCGCGTATGTCTGAATTCCAGTACGGACGCATTCCAGAGCTGGAGAAACAGCTGGATATGGCCAGTCAGGCTGAGATGCTGGAAATGAAGCTGCTGCGCAATCGGGTGTCCGATGAAGAAATTGCGGAAATCGTGTCCAAGTGGACGGGTATTCCAGTCAACCGGATGCTGGAAGGGGAGCGTGACAAGTTGCTCCGTATGGAGGAGGCGCTGCATGAACGGGTGATCGGGCAGGACCAGGCTGTATCCGCCGTGGCCAATGCGGTCAGACGCTCGCGCGCTGGCCTCAGTGACCCTAACCGGCCCAATGGATCATTCCTGTTCCTTGGCCCTACCGGTGTGGGTAAAACAGAGCTTTGCAAATCGCTGGCTTCCTTTCTGTTTGACACAGAAGAGGCCATGGTGCGGATCGACATGTCCGAGTTCATGGAAAAACACTCGGTTGCCCGCCTGATCGGGGCGCCTCCGGGTTACGTGGGTTACGATGAAGGGGGCTACCTGACGGAAGCCGTTCGGCGACGACCTTATTCCGTGCTCCTGCTGGACGAAGTCGAAAAGGCTCATCCGGACGTCTTCAATATCCTGTTGCAGGTGTTGGATGATGGCCGCCTGACCGATGGGCAGGGCAGAACGGTCGACTTCCGCAACACCGTGATCGTGATGACCTCGAATCTGGGGTCTGAGCTGATCCAGAACCTGGGAGACGGCGAGGAGGAGTATCAGCGGATGCGCGCACAGATCCTGGATGTGGTGGGCAGTCATTTCCGGCCAGAGTTTGTGAACCGGATTGATGAAGTGGTGGTGTTCCACCCACTCAGTGCTCAGCAGATCCGCGGGATTGCGAGTATACAGATCGACCTGCTCAATCGACGCTTAGCCGAACAGTCACTGGTACTTGAACTGGGTGACCCGGTGATGGCCATGCTCAGTGAAGTGGGCTTCGATCCCGTCTATGGCGCCCGGCCTCTGAAGCGGGCCATACAGCAACGGGTCGAAAACCCGCTGGCTCAGTCCATCCTGAATGGTGAATTCTCAGCCGGCGACCACATTGTGGCCAGGATCCGGGGTGACGGGGAGCTGACCTTTGAGAAGGGCCGCCTGCATTAAGCCCGCTGCTGGCTCCCGGAGCTGCGGGGATTAACCCTCCTCGCAGCTTTCCTTGATGGCGGTTTCTGCCTGTTTTTTCTGTTCAAGGATTTCTTCAGGAGTCAGGAAACGCAGTTCACCGTCTTCCCCTTCTACCCGCAGTCGGGTTGTGGTCTCGATCTGCTGCAGGTTCCTTCGTGCGGCTTCACAACGCTCCTGCCGGGCTTTTCTGGCTTCTTCTTCTTCATTTTTTTGTCGCGCCCGAATGGCCTCCAGTTCCTGGTTTTCTTCGAGCCGTTCTACCTGCTGCTGTAGCTGGGAACTGGGTTCACTGGCGGGGGGGCGGCTGCTGGTGGTTGATATGCCCATGCGCGAGGCGTTGCGGTCAGAAGGCTTTTGGTCTGAATAGTGGACCACCCCCTCGCTGTCCACCCATTTGTAGACTTCGCCAGCGCTGACAGGGGAAGCCAGGGTGGCTGCAGCCAGTGCAATCGTCAGCATTTTGAGGTGCAGCGAACCGGTCCGGTCTGGAGTGACACGCATTTCAGGGGTCTCCGAATTGATCATAGAACTGAGGATAGTTGAGGGTCAGATATCGGTAAAGGTGACCAAGTGTGTCTTTTTTCTCAGTTTTCATGGAATTGTCTGTAAAATGAGCTTGAAAAAAAATCTGGTGCTGGCAGAATTGACGGCTGCACGTGCGAGCCATTATCGACACACCCGTTAGCAATGGCCGCCGGTCCACACAAATCGGCTTACTCCATCCAGTTTGCAAGAGTTATCCTCTCGCGTTTAAGGGCAAGTGTGGCTAAATCCCATTAAGCGGCCAGCAGCCGGCGGGACAGCTTTTGGACACATCCAGCATCTGACAGACACGAATTAAGAGAGGCTACCGTGACAGCAGAAATGCTCTCTGGCGCTGATATGATCGTTCGTTCTTTACAGGACGAAGGCATAGAATACATTTACGGCTACCCTGGTGGGGCGGCCCTTCACATCTACGACGCCCTGCACCGTCAGGACAAGGTCAAGCACATTCTCGTCCGGCATGAGCAGGCCGCTGCTCACATGGCAGATGGCTACGCCCGGGCTTCCGGTAAAGCCGGCGTCGTTCTGGTTACCTCCGGGCCTGGCGCGACCAACACCATTACAGGCATTGCCACTGCCTATATGGACTCCATTCCCATGGTGGTTCTGTGCGGGCAGGTTGCCAGCACCCTGATTGGCGAAGACGCCTTCCAGGAGACGGACATGATGGGAGTCTCGCGTCCCATCGTTAAGCATAATCTCAGTGTCCGGCACCCTTCAGAGATCCCTTCGGTGATCAAGAAAGCGTTTTACCTGGCGCAGAGTGGACGGCCAGGGCCGGTCGTGGTTGATATCCCCAAGGACATGACCGCACCGAACGAGCGATATGAATACAGTTACCCGAAGAAGGTCAAGCTGCGCAGTTATTCGCCGCCGGCCAAAGGCCACAGCGGCCAGATTCGCAAAGCCATCGACATGTTGCTCAAGGCGCGTCGTCCGGTCGTTTACGTCGGCGGTGGTGTTGTGCTGGGGCGAGCTTCT
>JAUIAZ010000361.1 GCA_030427465.1 Gammaproteobacteria bacterium
TTTGCCGAAATCGGCAAGCGTGTACCGGTGCTGGCCGATCTGCGCCCCAGCGGACGCTACATGATGAGTGAACTGGTCGCCATTGGCGGCATTCAGCCACTGATGAAAATGCTGCTGGGTGCTGGTCTCCTGCACGGCGATTGCCTGACCGTGACCGGTAAGACCCTGGCCGAGAATCTCGAAGGCGTGGCTCCTTATCCGGATTCCCAGGACATCATCCGTGCGCTGGATAACCCGATCAAGAAAGACAGTCACCTGCGTATTCTGTATGGCAATCTTGCGCCCACCGGGGCGGTGGCCAAAATCACCGGTAAGGAAGGCACCCGGTTCAGCGGTTCAGCACGGGTTTTCCATAGCGAGGAAGAAGCTCAGGCCGCCATCCTGGACGGAACCGTCGTGGCGGGAGACGTCGTTGTGATCCGTTACGAAGGCCCCAAAGGGGGGCCCGGTATGCGTGAGATGCTGAGCCCGACCTCTGCCATTATGGGCAAAGGGCTGGGGGATCAGGTGGCCCTGATTACAGATGGTCGTTTCTCCGGTGGCAGTCACGGTTTCGTGGTAGGGCACATCACACCGGAAGCCGCCGAAGGCGGCACACTGGCCCTGATCGAAGATGGTGACGGCATCACCATCGATGCGGAAGCCAATGAAATTACCGTGCATGTTGAGGATGCGGTTCTGGAGCAGCGTCGCAGCCAGTGGCAGCCCCCCGAGCCCAAATACAAGCGCGGCGTTCTGGCCAAATATGCCAAAACGGTGGGATCAGCCAGCGAGGGCGCGATTACCGACAAATAGTCGGTATCGCTCTGACCATGCCCCAGGAGAATCTGGCATCACGACTGGCTCGCCTGCATCCGCTGGACCGTCTCAGCGAAGAGCAGCGTATCATCCTCGCAGACCGCGGTGAATTCCGGCGTCTGGCCGCCGGTAAAGTGGTCTTCGAGAAGGGGGCCCAGGATACAGCCCATTACTATCTGCTGGATGGCAAGGTGCGTCTGCGTGCGGCGGACGGTCGGGAAACCGAGGTTCGCTCGGAGTCGGAGACGGCCAGACGTGCGCTGAGTGCCAAGTCTCTGGCCCAGTTTGATGTGTTCTGCCACACCGATTCGGTGTTCCTGGTGCTGGAACCCATGCTGATCAGCACGCTGTTGCGCGAAGCCCCGACGGCTGGCACCGGCAGTCAGGCAAGAGACGCGGATAGCGGGCCGGAAGCCGATCAGGACCCGGCCTATGCGACTGTCATGGCTTTCCACGAAGACCTGCGCAACAACCGGCTGGTATTGCCGAGCCTGCCGGATGTGGCGATGCGGGTGCGCCAGGCCAGTCAGAAGCCGGATATTTCCCTGGCGGATCTGGCCCGGGTGGTGGAAGGGGATCCGGCACTGACCGTGAAGTTGATTCATGCCGCGAACAGCCCCTTCTACCGGGGTTTTCGGGCCATACAGACCTGTGAGGACGCCATCGTACGGCTCGGGTTGGCAACCACCAGTGAGCTGATTACCGTCTATACCCTGCGGGAAATGTTCCAGAGTCGCAATGCCGCCTTGCAGGCCCGCTACACCGAGCTGTGGCGGCATGTCAGTGATGTCGGTGCGATTGCCTGTGTGCTCGCCCGCCGGACGCCGGGGCTCAACCCCGACAAGGCTCTGCTGGCTGGTATTGTGCATGACATCGGGGCGGTTCCGGTCATCCTGTATGCGGAAAAGCACCCGGAGCGTTTCCGTGACAACGATCTTCTGGAGACCATGATCTGCGATCTGCAGGCAGAAATCGGCAGTGAACTGCTGCAGTCCTGGAACTTCCCGCCGGATCTCGTTGAGGCAGCCCGGCACGCGGAAGACTGGACTTACGACAGTGGGGAAGACAAGGCACAGTGTGTGGATGCCGTTCTGATTGCCCAGGCCCACGAGTGGACCCTGCAAGGCGTTGAAGGGGTGCCTCCGCTGGATTCACTGCCAGCCTACCGCAAGCTGGCTGGTGGCCGGCTGACACCTTCACAGAGCCTGGAGGTTCTGGATGAAGCGCGTGACGACATTGAACAGCTACGCGGCCTGTTGGCCTGAACAGGCCTGCCGCGGACAGGGCTCGCCCGCGTTTCTCAGACCCGGTCTGTGTCATCCTCGCCTTCCCGTTCCCGCAACAGCAGATTTACCTTGCGTTCAAGCCGGTTCAACTGGTTATCGAGTTCTTCCAGGCGGTTGAGTGTCTCGCGATCGTGTTTGACCTGTTCGAGCTTATCTTCAGACACAAAAAAAGCGGAGAAGCTGGCGGTCATTAACGAGAACATGGCGATACCGACCAGAATGAGGACGCCGCCGAATACCTTGCCCTCCACGCTGCCGGGTACGATGTCGCCATAACCAACGGTCGTAACGGTAACCCAGGCCCACCAGATACCATCTACGGGGTTGTCGATCGCCGGGTCCAGAGCGGCTACCACGAAACCACTGCCGATAATCAGGATCAGCACTGCCAGCAGGGTGGTGCCTAGCTGGTTCTTGGACAGCATGCGCCGGGCCCGCGAAGACAGGTGCAGCAGCAGGCTGAAAAGCACCAGGAGCCGCAGCAGGCGCAGTACACCGGCCTCTGGGAAGTGTGACCAGATCAGCGGGAAGGTGGAAAAGATAATCAGCAGATTGACCCAGTTGGTGCGTATATAAAACGCTTTCTTGTTCACCAGCGAGGTCAGTACCACGGTTTCGGCTACGAAGACCCCCCAGATCAGCCAGTCTGAAAGCCAGGTGGCGCTGGGTTTGATGAAACCATTGGCCAAGAGGTACCACTCGATGCTGATCCAGAGGGCCAGTACCACCATGGGCCATTCGAAATATCCGGCCCAGCGTTTAGCGATGGGTTTTTCCTGCGGGGATACCCCAGCGAGGCCGAATACGGCGGGTAATTTCATGAACGTGGAGGTCTTCTGTTATTTTGTATTCAGTGTAACAAAGATTTGCCGAGAGTCTTATTCATGCCAGATCCTTTTGATGCTCCCCTGTTTCCCCTGCGAACCGTAATTTGCCCTGGTGGTCGCGCCCCATTGCAGATTTTCGAGCAGCGTTACCTGGGCATGCTCAAATCCGTCATGAGATCGGGGGAGGGCTTTGTGGTCTGCCTGATCCGGGAGGGACGGGAAACAGGTGCCAGCCACTTCTACGACCTGGGGACCCTCGTCTATGTGGTCGATTTCCAGAGCCTGGAGAACGGGATGCTGGGAGTGACGATTGAGGCGCGGGACAAAGTGTCTCTGGCGGATCCTTACCGGCAGGAGGATGGTCTGTACCGCGGTAGTGTAAGTGTTCAGGCTGCAGAGCCGAAGCTCGCTGTGCCGCAAGGCTATAGAGATCTGACGGTGCTGCTGGAGGCCTTGCTGAAGCACCCGGTGATGGCCGCCATGGGCATGCAGATTGACCCTTACGATGCACGCGACCTCGGTTGGCGCCTGACTGACCTGTTGCCGATTCCCCTGGAGGACAAACAGTACCTGCTGGCACTGCAAGATCCGCTGCAAAGGCTTGAACAGATTAGGTATTTGCTGCATACGCTGGAGTAGGGCAACTGGTGATGGCAGGCCTTTTTGACTAGGATGACAGTATACGGGCGCCCGTTGTGGCGATTCATAGGGAAGTCGTGATGCATGCAAGTACCCCGGACTGGATGAAGTTCGTTGAACAGTGGCTGTGGGAACGGGATCACCCCGGGCAGCCATTCTGG
>JAUIAZ010000362.1 GCA_030427465.1 Gammaproteobacteria bacterium
GATGCGTTCGCCCTGGTTCAGGCCTACCTGCTTGAATGGGTTGCCAGCAGCGCATCGACAAGCATTGAAGCCTGGAGTGTAGGGTGTTCGAGCGGGGAAGAAGCCTATTCACTGGCCATCATTATTCGGGAAGTGCTGCAACAGGCACAACGCGAAGTCTACTTTGGCGTGACTGGCACCGACATCAGCAAGGCAGCTGTCGACTCAGCGAGACGCGCCCGGTATCCGGAACGCAAGCTGGTAAACATGGCCCCCGAACTCCGGGAGCGCTACCTGGTAGCGGACAGCGCCAGCAAAACGTTCAGTGTCACTCCGGAGATTCGCGAACGGGCCTGCTTCTCGCGCCTGAACGTAGCCGAACTGGAGCAGGCACCGCGCCAACCCATGAACATCATTTATTGCCAGAACATGCTGATCTACTTTCGGCGCTGGCGACGCAAAACCATACTCGACGAGCTGGCCAAGCGACTCGTTCCCGGAGGATTGATGGTCCTCGGTATGGGCGAAATGACTGGCTGGAGCCATCCGCGGATGGAAAGAGTTGCCGACGAACGCTGTCTGGCGTTTCGACGGAAAAAAGAATAAGGCATAACGGGAGTTGTTATGGCGTCTAACCATGACTACGTGGCTCTGGATTGGGTTCGGGGCGAAATAGATACCACACTGGCAGAAGCGCAGAGTGCGCTTGAAGCTTATGTGAACGAACCCAAGGATACAGCCAGACTGCGCTTCTGCCTGAACCACATCCATCAGATTCGTGGCACCCTGCAGATGGTCGAGTTCTATGGCGCTGCCGTGCTCGCGGAAGAGATGGAAAAGCTCACCGAAGCCATCATGGAAAACCGGGTAGCCAGCCGGGATGATGCCCTGGAAGTCCTCATGGAGGGCATGCTGCATCTTCCCAACTATCTGGAACGCCTGCGCCAGTCCCGCCAGGATCTGCCGCTGCTTCTGATGCCCAGTCTGAACGACCTGCGTGCAGCACGTGGTGAAGCACTACTGACTGATAACGCCCTGTTCAACCCGGACCTCAGCCCTGCCCGTAAACCGGTGACCGGTAACACGGCACAGCGGATGAAAGACCCGAAAACCATTCCTCAGCTGAGAAAAGTGCGCCAGATGTATCAGTTCGCGCTGGCCGGACTGATCCGTGAGCGTGATGTGGCCAACAACCTCGAGTACATGCGCAAGTCGCTGCTGTTCCTGGAAGGCCTTAGCAAAGGCACGCCGATGGAGCAACTGTGGCGAACAGCCACTGCCCTGGTGGAAGGCTTCGAGCATCACCAGCTGAACCTCAGCCTCGCGGTAAAATCCCTGTTGCGGGATATTGACCACATCATCAAACAGATCATCGAAGATCCGGAAAGCCTCACACGCGATCCGATTCCCGAAGCGACGCTGAAGCATCTGCTTTACTACACCGCCTGTACAGAAGCGGTTACTGACCGTCTGAGGTCAGTGCGTGCCGATTACAAGCTCGATGAAGCCCTGCCTGATGAGCAGAATATCGCGGAAGAACGCGCTCGCCTGAGCGGCCCCGACTCCGGCGCGCTCAGCTCAGTGGCCGCCGCACTCGGCGAAGAACTGAACCGGGTCAAAGATGATCTTGACCTGTTTATGCGCAACCAGACTCCGGACCTGGAAGACCTGGAAGCCCTGTCAGGCCCTCTGAGCCAGGTCGCTAACACCATGACGGTGTTGGGCCTCGGCAAACCCCGGCACCTGCTGGAATCCCTGATTGCAGACATCGGCTCAGCCGTTGAGCGTGATGAGGTTCCGGCGGATGATGCCCTGCTGGGCATGGCATCAACCCTGCTTCAGGTGGAAGATCTGATGAAAGGGGGAGACCAGAAAGGCCGCAGGCAATTGCTCGCCGAACAGTCGGCAGACAGTCCGGTGGCTTCAGAACAACTGGCCGACGCCCACACTGCGCTGATCCAGGAAGCCCGCAACAGTATCGAGCAGGCGAAACTGGCGATCGTGGAATTCATCGGTTCACAGTGGGATATGCGTCATATCCGCCCGGTTCCCGAGCAGTTGAAATCCATTCAGGGCGGTCTCACCCTGATTCCCCTCAACAAGGCTGCCGACCTGCTGGGCCTTTGCGCCAGCTTTATTCAGGATCAGCTGATTGATGCTGGTGTTCACCCGGACTGGACTCAACTGGATACCCTCGCTGATGCGGTCACCAGTATTGAATACTATCTCGAGCGCATGGCCGACGGCGGTGATGAAAACCCGGCTCTGCTGGAGGTCGCTGAAGAAGCCCTGAAGCATCTGGCGACCGCCGTTCCCGCACCCGCCGAAAGCAGCGCTGCCGCGAAGCCAGTCATGGCCGAGGACAAGGAAGCCGATGTTGACCTGATCGACGATGAAATCCGCGAGATCTTCGTGGAGGAGGCCGGGGAGGTCATTTCTACCATGCTCAGCTGTTACCCGCGCTGGCATGAAAATCCTTCAGACGGTGATGCCCTGACCGAGTTGCGACGCGCCTTCCATACCCTGAAAGGCAGTGGCCGTCTGGTCGGTGCCGGGGAAATCGGCGAACTGTCCTGGGCGGTCGAGAACCTGCTGAACAAAGTGATCGAAGGTGCCGTTGAACCCGGCCTGGCGGTGTTCGAGCTGGTTGAGGATACCATTGATCGCATTCCGGAAATGGTCGCTTCCTTCAGCCGCGGCGAGAAGGTTAGCGGCACCGAAGGCCTGATTACCAATGCCAGGGAAATTATCGACAGCCGGGCCCGTGAAGCCGATGCAGTCGATGCCTCTGAATTGCAGATACAGGAAGACGCCAGCACTGCTGACCAAACCGCAGAAGCGGATGCCGATACGTCTGCGGAAGAACCGGCCGCTGAAGCGGAGGCGGCAAGCCAGCCTGCCTCAGGAACGCAGCCTGCTGCGACAGTGACTCCCGTGGAGGATGACGACCTGGTCGATGAAGAAATCATCGAAGTCTTCGTCGAAGAAGCCGCTGAGGTTCAGGAAACCATTCAACAGTACCTGTCCCGCTTCCTGTCGAATTTCGATGACTCGGAAGCACGTACCGAGATTCGTCGCGCCTTCCACACCCTCAAAGGCAGCGGACGCATGGTCGGCGCCACTGATACCGGTGAGCTGGCCTGGTCTATCGAAAACCTGCTGAACCGGATTCTGGATAACACCCTGCCAATGACCAATGCCATTGGTAACCTGATTCGTCATGTGGTCAAACTGCTGCCGGATCTGGTAAAGGACTTTGAGCTACGCCGACCGCCCTCGCACAATATCGAGGCCATCCAGGCGCACGCACATGACATCGCCACCGGCGCATTGTCACCGGACACCGAGTTCGAACCCGTCAGTGTTTCTGCACCCCAGGTGGAAGCCGAGCCTGAGGAGACGACCCTGCCGCCCCTGGCAGAAGTCGAGACCGTCGAAGGTGAAGCAGATCTGCCCGAAGCGGCCCCGTCAGAGGAAGCCTCCGCGGAAGAGCAGCTCGATATCGATCCAACGCTCAAGAATATCTTCATGAGCGAAACGGAAACCCATCTCGAAAGCCTGGAAGCCTTCGTGGCCGACGCCCGTACCCGCAGCAAGAATCCATTCATCAGCGATGAGGTTTCCCGGGCACTGCACACATTGAAAGGATCGGCAAACACGGCTGGCATTGTTCCGATTGCCCGAATCGTGATCCCGACCGAAAAATTCTTCAAGGAAGCCCGGGCGGTGA
>JAUIAZ010000363.1 GCA_030427465.1 Gammaproteobacteria bacterium
TGAGAACCGTCGGGCCCTGATCGTCTGGGGCATTGTTGCTCTTATCCTGGCGGTCCTGATCTATGCCTGGCGGCAAACGCAGTGGATTGAAGTGCAACTGGAAACCGGATTGGAGGAAGCCGCCCGGCAGGATGCTTTCCTGGCCGCGAAGCAGTTTCTTGCCGGTTACGGCATTGAGCACCGGGAACTGGGCATGGACGATTTCCTTTCGGACAGCGCAGAGGCCCCCTCGGGCCTGGAGGATGCCCTGCTGTTCTTGCCCGATGGCGGCCGCGGCATCAATGCTGAGACGGAAGAGGCATTGATGGCCTGGGTCAGGCAGGGTGGTCACCTGGTCATCGCACCGGATATCCGCGCGACAGATCGGTTCGGGCCGGGCGATGCAGAGGACATCTGGCTGCAGCGCTATGCCGTGAGCGTGCAACAGGAAACGGATTCACTGTATACCCTGGGCGACCTGGCTACACTGCAAAGGGGCTTGCAGTCGCAAAGCGGCAGCTGGGTCAGCGCCTGTGAGGAGCTACCGGTTCAGGTCGGCACGACAATGCGTGAAACCGATGAGTTGCTGGCACTGAACTTCCTCACCGCAACCTATTTCCTGTGGTCGGAAGCGCTTGAACCCAGCGGCCAGGCCGGCGACGAGTATTCCCGTCTGCTTCAGTATGATGAGGAAGAGGGGCTGGTTACGCTCCTGGTCAGCGCCGATCTCTGGAAAAATCAGGCCATTGCCTGCCTTGACCACGCCTACCTGCTGCGGGAACTGCAGGCCAACCGCGGGACCTTTGCCATCTGGCAGCGGGTCGTACCCACAGGACAATGGTCAGACTTTCTGGATCAGCACGGTTTCAGCCTGACACTGGCGCTGCTGGCACTCGTCGCGGCGTTGTGGGCGCTGGGCCAGCGTTTCGGGCCAGTGCGGGGGGCTTCTGCCTCTTTCAGTCTGTCGGCCGCAGAGTATTACGAGGCCAATGCGGCCTTTGTCAGAAACCGTTCCGGGCTATCGGGGCTGTTGCAGAATCTGGGTATCCGGGACATTCCCGATAACCCGTCCGAACAGCAATACATTGATCTCATCCAACAACATGAGCGGTCCGCCAGCAATGGCTCACCCTCAGCGGAGAAACCCCATGAATGACAATTCCCAGTTCCGGCAACTGCGTGAGCAACTCAACCAGGTGCTGATCGGTCAACAGGCAGCCATCGACCACGTGCTCATGGCAATGCTGACCGGCGGGCACGTCTTGCTGGAAGGGGTGCCCGGCCTCGGAAAAACCCTGTTGGTGCGGGCATTGGCACGCAGCATGGATGGCCGTCAGGCAAGAATCCAGTTCACCCCGGACCTCATGCCTTCGGATGTCTCCGGGCATTCCCTCTACGATATGAGTACGCAGCAGTTCCGCATTCGCCGGGGGCCGGTTTTTACCAATCTGCTGCTGGCTGATGAGATCAACCGCGCTCCGGCAAAGACGCAGGCTGCGTTACTGGAAGTGATGCAGGAGGGGCAGGTCACCATTGACGGCAAGGCGCTGGCGGTCCCCAAACCCTTCATGGTCCTGGCCACGCAGAATCCCATCGAGCAGGAAGGCACTTACCCTTTGCCGGAAGCCGAACTCGACCGTTTCCTGTTCAAAATCCTGCTGGCGACACCGGGACTGGAGGATGAAGTCGCCATTGTGCGCGGGGTCACTGCGCCGGGAACCAGTGACCGCGACTATCTGGAACAGGTCTCTGTGGTGGCGAGTCTGGAAGACTGGATGCGCTGGCGCGAAGCGGTCAGCGCGCTGCCGGTGGATGAGCGGGTCATGGATTATGCGGTGCGCCTGGTACAGGCCAGCCGCAGTTTCCCGAGTCTGCAACGGGGTGCCGGCCCTCGTGCCAGCATTAATCTGGTTCGCACGGCGCGCGCGCGCGCCTGGCTGGCATCACGTGACTTTGTACTGCCGGATGATGTCAAGGCGTTGTTCCTGCCAGTACTGCGTCACCGGGTGCTGCTTTCACCCGAGGCGGAGCTGGAAGGACACACGCCGGATCAGGTCTTGCTGAAAGTGCTAGAAACGGTGCCTTCCCCCCGGATGGACACGTGAAGACAATCAAACCCGGCCTGCGTCTGGCCGCCTTTCTGGCTCTGCTCGCAGTGGCAGCCTTTGTTTTGGAGCTGAGCGGTCAGGACAGCCGCCCCCTGCTTCTGCTACTGGCTGTGCCGGGTTGGGAAATTCTGACCCTGTTACGCTGGCGTGCACCAGAACTGAAAAGGAGTCTGCCACCTTATCTCTCAGTCGGACGCGCCACGGAAGTCACACTGACTCTTCGTGATATCGGAAAGGAAGTTGCGGAGCTCTGCTTGCTGGATGCCTGCCCGGATTGGGCAGGCAGTGACCAGCCTGTAATGCGCTGGCATCCGCAGGGGCAGTCAGAGTGGACCTGTCGTTATCGTCTGCTGCCACGGCAACGCGGCAAATTGGAGATTCCGGAATGCTGGGTCCGTGTGCGCACCCGTGTGGGTCTGTTCTGGAAGCAGTGGCAGATTCCCCATGCCTCAGCCAGCCATGTGTACCCGGATTTTGGTTGCCTGCAGACCTATCGTTTGCTGACGACGCTGCAGCAGCGCCCCCTGTTCGGTATCCGCATGCCACAGCGTCGTGGACAGGGCACGTCCTTTCTTCAGCTGCGGGAATATCGCGAGGGCGATACCTTGCGACAACTGGACTGGAAAGCCACCGCACGCCGTCAACAACTGATCTCGCGTGAGTATCAGGATGAACGCGACCAGCGCATTGCGGTGCTGCTGGATTCAGGCCGTCGCATGCGCACACTCGGTGGTGAGCTGAGTTACTTCGATGCCTGCCTCAACAGCAGCCTGATGCTGGCGGATGTTGCACTGCGACAGGGGGACGGCGTGACGGTTCTGCCGTTTTCGGAAGAGTCTCGCTGGCTCGGCTGGTGCAAAGGCCATCAGGGCATGAACCACCTGCTCAACCAGACCTTCACCCTGGCACCTTCGGCCCAGGCCAGCGACTATCTGAAGGCCGCCCAGTTCTTTCTGCAGAAACAGCGCCGTCGCTGTCTGGTGATCCTGATTACCTGCCTGCGGGATGATGATCTGGGCATGCTGTTACAGGCCTGTCAGTTGCTGAAATCCCGGCACCGTCTGATGCTGGCCAATCTGAGGGAACCGGTGGTTGAGGCTTTACTCCGGGAACCGGTGCTGGATATGGCCTCAGCCGACAGCCGGGCGGGTGCCATTCTGGCACAGCGTCAGCGTCGTGCATTACAGGATCGGGTGCGTGCCGAAGGGGTGGAAGTGCTGGACTGTCCACCCACCCGACTGTCCCGCGATCTGGTGGTGAGTTATCATCGCCTCAAACGCAGCGGTGTCTGGTAATTCCGGCCGCTTGAAGCGCATCTGAGTTGATTCTGTTTGAGAGCATACAAGGAGAGAGTATGAGCAATCCCGATGACCCCTTTCGTCCGCCCGAGTCGAACCTGCAGGGCAGCGACGACCCGCTGGTTCTGGGGCATCTGGTCCGACGGCCGCTAAGCCACGGACTGCAGTGGTATCAGGATGGCTGGGGCCTGTTCAGGGCCGCACCAGGTACATGGATCGGCATGGTGCTGGTTTATGTGCTGATCATGATGGTGGCCTCCAGTATTCCGGTCCTGTCCCTGCTGGCGACGATCATGGCACCGGTTTTCGGAGGGGGGTTCAT
>JAUIAZ010000364.1 GCA_030427465.1 Gammaproteobacteria bacterium
GGCAGCAGAAAGAGCAGCCGCGTCGCCATGTCATGGACGCCTTTGCATCCAGTCTGGATGAGTTCGACAGTCTCTACCGGGAGTTGGCCAAGTAACTCATGGCCCGGGATTACCTCACCGTCGCAGTCGATCAGTAATACAGCTTCTTATTCTGGACGTCAGTTCAATCTCCCCTGACAGGCACACACTGCGCATCCACCGTCAGCTTCACCACCTTGCGACGCAAAGGGGCGGTGAACAGCCCGCTCTCGCCAGGCGCGACTTTCTGGGTCCGCTTCACCGGCAGCTCAGGGCCATTGCGGAAGGTCACATCGCAGGTGACCACCCCTTCAGAGTCATTCTTCAGCGACAGAATTGCCTGATTGTGCAGAATACTGGATTCCTGCGTGATGGGCAGACCCCCAAAGTTTTCGTTGACCTCAATCGGCCCCCAGTTGTCTGCCAGTGCGCTGCCGGCGCTCAGCAGGCCGGTAATTCCCAGGGTCATCATTGGGTGTGCTTTCATCATTGCGGCGCCCGCCATACGTATTCAGCTCAAAGTTTGTGTATACAGAATATAAGAGGCGAAGCTGAAAACTGCCAGAGCGGCAATCACCACGATGCCATCCCGTGTGCTCAGACCAATTGATGCCAGGATAATGCCCAATGACGGAACAGCTGCTGCGAGGGGAATGACTTCCAGCGGAATCATGGTCAGTCCGAACAGGGCACAGATCAGTGCCACTATGCGGCTGACTGGCGCTTCACTGAGCTGTCGGATACGCGGCCGGAACAGTTTGTCGATACGGCGGGTGAAGGGCTCGGCCTTTTCAACCGCCGAGACATAGCGATCGCGCGAGATTTCCAGATTTCTCAACTTGCCCGGCAGCCAGGGATACTGTTTGCCGAATACCATCTGAATGGCCATCAGCGCGATCAGCAGACCGCAGACACTGGGTACACCGGGAATGGCGCCCGTGGGCAGGAAGGCGATCAGTGCGGGTGTCATCAGTAGCGGGCCAAAGCCACGACTTTCCAGATGCTCAATGACTTCGCCGACGCGAATGTGCTCGCCATCGGTTTCATCGCGAACTTTCTCAAGCACATCCGTGATGCCCAATTGTTCTGACATGTTTTAGCCTGAAAGCCCCAAGAGACCTGCAGTATAAACGATGCGTGTTTCTGTTTTGGGTCAGTTTGCGTACCTTACTCTTTTAAACCGACGGATAAAACGAGAAAAGACCCATGCCAGGCCCGCTCATCTCCGTACAGTCACTGCAGAAGACCTACCTCAGCGGTGGCCAGCGCATCACCGCGCTGGGTTCGCTTTCCTTTGATCTGTCGCCAGGCGAGTCACTGTCACTGGTGGGGCGTTCAGGCTCAGGTAAAAGTACCTTGCTGAACATTCTCTGTGGGCTGCAGTCGGCCGATCGGGGCGAGCTACAGGTACTCGGCCACCGTTTCCCCGGTTCACAGTCAGAGGATACCGAGAGCCTCTGGGCCGGGCTCCGTCGACAACGCCTGGGTGTGGTATTTCAGGATGCCAACCTGATGCCTGCGCTGACCTTGCTCGAAAGTATCCAGCTGCGCTGTCATCTGGCCAACACGCCCGCAGATCAGGCGCAAACCTGGCTGGATAAGCTCGGCATCGGTGAACTCGGGAACCGCTATCCGGATCAGGTATCCGGCGGGCAGCGTCAGCGAGCTGCGATTGCGATGGTGTTTGCCATGGCTCCGGATGTGATCCTGGCAGACGAACCCACTGGCAGTCTCGATAAGCACACCGCCGATGCCGTTGCAGATCTGCTGCTTGGCATGCAGCAGGAACGAGGTTGTGCCCTGGTGCTGGCCACGCATGATCTGGCGCTGGCTGAACGCTGCGACCAGTTGATTGATCTGGGCTCGGCTGGGTGAGCCTGTGTTAACGCTCGCGCTGTTCAGCCACTACCGTCGCCACCCGTTTCAACTGCTGGCTTTGCTGTTGATGATCGCCCTGGCCACCGCTTTGTGGACCGGTGTCAATACATTGACCCGTCAGGCCGCTGACAGCCTGGCCCAAAGCGAAACCGCAGTTGCCGAGCGACAGCAGGTGTTGCGATCGGATGGGCAGCCCGTGACGGTCGAAGATTTTGCCGATCTCAGAAGGGCGGGGGTTTGCGTGGCCCCCTGGTTGGAAGTCCGGCGACCGCCGCCGGCTGGAAACCTGATCGGAATCGACGGGCTGGCGTTTGGCTGTTTTGGGGAAGAAGCGCCGGTTCGCACACAGGAGCCGCTGACGGGCGAACCCTTTCTGGATATCAGTGAGGCCATGACGCGGATCCGGGATAGTCAGACGGCCCTCGAATCCCGCCTCATTCTGATTCTGGCTTCTGCTTCGGGTTCTGGCTCAGGTTCCGGTTCCATCGCGCGTGCAGCGCAGTTACCCGAGGGCTATGTCACCAGGTCCTTTGAACTCAGTCCACCCACAGGCGAACTGGCAGACAGCTTCCTGTTGAACCTCGATGCGCTGGGCCTGCTGGTGTTGTTGATTTCCGGGCTGCTGCTGCGCAGTGTGCATCAATTGGGTCTGAATCAGAGACGCGAAAGCTTTGCCTTACTGCAGCGCTTCGGGGTGACTCAAGGGGAGATCCGGCGAGTGCTGGTGCTGGAGCTGTTGGGGCTATCCTTACTGGCCATCATTCCCGGTCTCTGGCTGGGTCAAGTGCTGGCGGAAGGCGCGGGTAGCGGATTCGGGCAGGCGATGAGCGGGCTCTTTGATCAGACGCTCTATGCTTCGGAAATGGGCCTGCCGTGGACCCAACTGCCATTGATGGTCACTCTGGTGCTGCTGGCCTGCTTTGTGCGCGTGGAACACTTCCAGAATCTGCCCGGGCTCAGGAACACCACCCACCGACTGGCTTCACTCGGGTCGAAGATCTGGATAGCCGCCGCTCTGAGTGTGGGATTGATGCTGGTGATCTTTGCCGAACATCTGTTCCTGACCTTCGTCGGCACCACCTTCCTGTTTCTGGCAGTGGGTGCCGTAAGTCCTGGCTGCTTGGCGAGTACGGCGAACGTTTCGGGGGCCCGCTTCGGGTCGGCAAAACCGCTCAGCGATCCCTTGGCTTTGTGGCGGTCACGGGAACTGGCTGTCCTGTTCCGCCGCCTGGCTTTGCCGATCGTCGCACTGCAGTTTGCCATGGCGACCGTCATTGCGGTTCAGGCCCTGGTCACCTCATTTGAAGACACCTTCCAGCGCTGGCTGGGGCAGCGCCTGACGGCAGAGCTTTATATTGCCGTCCCTGAACCAGGCCAGTCCCGGCATGAAAACAGACAGCTAGCCCTGAGCGTGATGGAAAGCCTGGAAGCGGAAGGACTGGGTAGCTGGCACCATGTCACCCGGGGTAGGGCAAAGGTGAGTCTGGAGGCCGATACCAAAGCGGGAGCGCGCATTCCTGTGGATGTGCTCGCCTTGAACCAGGTGACAGAACTGGTATGGGACTGGGAGCTCTTGTCAGCCACACCTGACCCCTGGGCGGAAGTCGAGTCCGGTGCCATTTTGATTAACGAACAGCTGGCCCTGAGGGCCGGCCTCGGCGTTGGAGACCAACTCACTGTTACTATCGGGCAGAGCGCGCAATACACGACAGTTGCTGGCGTGTATGCCGATTATGGTCGCCCGACTGGCGAGATTCTTTGGCTTGCGTCGCGCCTGCCTGCGGATTTTGACGTCACTCTG
>JAUIAZ010000033.1 GCA_030427465.1 Gammaproteobacteria bacterium
GTTTGATGCCTGGGTGAAGCCCTCGGAAATGACCGGCAAGTAAAGGTCGTTCGGCACTGAGACCAGGGTATTTGTTTTTTAATACCCCAGTCTCCCGAGGGGTGCTTACCAGTACATACCACTGGACAGGCGGGCGAAGATCTTCGCCGGCAGACTCAGATTTTCCTCGGCACCTTTGCCTGCTTTGGATTCGCTGTCCGGGAACAGTCGGTATGCCATGTTCTGAACCCAGTCGATGGATCGGGGTGAGATGTCGTATACCACTTCCGCAAAAGACCCCAATGGGGTCGTAACTTTTTTCTGACCGGTAATCAATGGCTTCAGTACCAACTGAGCCGCCTGGAAGGTATTCAGGGCGGGCACATGATTGTACATCTTGGTGGGCGCAATCATGGGCGTGCGCACCAGAGGCATATAGACGTTGGTCAGGCGAATATTGTGATGCGCAACTTCTGAAGCAATACAGCGACTGAAGGCATCCAGCGCGGCTTTACTGGCAACATAGGCTGAGAACCGCGGCGCATTGGCCTGAACCCCAATACTGGACACATTGATGATGTGTCCGAAGTTCCTCTCCGACATGGCCGGCAGAAGTCCCATCACCAACTGTACGGCACCGAAGTAATTGATGTCCATGGTGCGCTGGAAGTCATGAAAGCGTTCACCAGAATGGTGAATGCTGCGACGGATGGAACGCCCGGCATTGTTGACCAGGACATCCACCCGGCCGTGATCGGCAAGGACCTGCTTGACGAGTTCGCCACAGGCCTCCGGGGAACTGAGGTCACAGGAGTAAATATGGCACTTGCCTCCCGCTTCCTCCACTTCCTTGCGCGCTTCTTCCAGTTTCTCCAGTGTCCGGGCAACCAGGATCACTTCGGCGCCGGCCTGTCCGAGCAGCTTGGCTACAGCCAGTCCTATACCGCTACTGCCTCCGGTTACCATCACGATCTTGTCGCCCACTGCCGGTTTCAGGTTTTTGATGTCTGCTCGGCTGCCTGACCCCAGAAAGCGTCTGGCGAAAGGGGTGTAGAAGTAAGGGAGTTTTTCGGTGACAGTGTTGACGAGTGTCGGCATGCGGTTTTTGGCTCCTTCCAAAACGAATGAAAAATGAAGTTTCAAGGCATGATGTTACCTTGGGGTAACAATGCTATCGGGGCTGTTTCCCTGCGTCAATAGTGCTGTTACCATAAAGTAACAAAATAGTTGAGGTGGCCGATGTCGGCTGTAGTTGAGCGTAACCGGGAAAAGACGGAAGGTCGGATTATCGATGCCGTGGAAAAGATACTGGCTTCTGAGGGTTACCAGGCACTCGGAGTGAACCGGGTTGCACGGGAAGCCGGCGTGGGCAAGGTTCTGATCTACCGTTACTTCGGTGGCATCGAGGGTTTACTGGATGCCTATGGTAAGACTGAACGGTTCTGGCCCAGTGCGGAAGAGATCCGGGGTATGAGCGATGAGGACTTTGGCAGACTGGAGCGACCGGAACAGGTCCGGCAGATTTTCCGGGGTTTCCGGCAGGCCCTGAAGAAGCGCCCCCATACCATCGCCATCTATGCCTGGGAAATGGCGGAGAAGCGCGATATCAGTCAACAACTGGTGGCAAGAAGGACACAGAACTCGCTGAAGCTGATTCGTCAAATGATGAATCATGGATTTTTGGGGGGCGCACCGGGGTCTTCTCCTGAAAATGAAAGCGGGGCGCCGGAGAAACAAGGCAGCGGTGAGAGAAAAGAAGCCGGAGGGTCTATTCCTTATGAGGCGGAGGTGGCTGCGTTGCTTTCAGCCGGACTTTTGCATCTCACCATCAGGGAGCACTTTTCAGCACCCTTTGCCGGGTTGCCGCTGCAGGATGAGGCGGTTTGGGAGAGGCTGGAATGTGCGGTGGGGGAAATTTTTTCCAAGTCGTCCTAGCCGGAAAAATGGCTGGCTAAGTCAGTTGCGGCAATCTTGATAGACTTTGTCTAAAAAACAAAAAGGCCGATCAGTAACTCACTGATCGGCCTTCTTTTTTATGTGGTTGCGGGGGCAGGATTTGAACCTACGACCTTCGGGTTATGAGCCCGACGAGCTACCAGACTGCTCCACCCCGCGTCGACGTGGAGCGCATATTAAAGACCTGCGCTCCCAAGGTCAAGGGATCTTTCGCAATTCTTTTAGAATTGGAAATTCAGACGGGCATAACCCGGCAGACTGACGGCATCACGATCATTTTCCTGAACCAGAATCGCAAGATCGAGCGTGAGTTGAGAGTTGTACATCCAGCGAACACCAAAGGCATAGTCGTCGCCATCGGTTTCTTCGCCATTGACTTCTTCACCACCAATAACCACGTTGTATTCAAAGTTAGGCTGGAATTTCCCGGCACGGGTTTCCGGGAAGGTGTAGCCGAAACCAAAGCCAAGATTCAGAATCTCATCGTCACGGGGGTCATCGGCGTGTTCCCATTCAGGATTGAAGGTGAACTGAAAACCCTGCGTTTCCAGCGTGGCTGAAGCCCCTACCAGGAAGTTGGTGTAATCAGTGCCATCGTCAATATCGATGTGCGCCAGACCGACGTAGGCTGCCCAATCGAATTCGATGTCTTCACGCAGTTGCAGTTCAGGCAGGGAAATCTTGACGGCGGCTTCATTGGCGCCTCCACCGCTCAGGTTGCTGTTCAGGATGACTTCACCAAAATAGAGGCCGAGACGCAGACCACCAGAAGTGTCCTGTTCTTCTGCACCAGTTGCCAAGTCGATTGAAGCTACCTTGTCACCAGCTACCGTACCGCGTTCCAGGATGATGCCTCGAGAAGGCTCCTGGTAGTTGTTGGTTCCTGTCTGGGATTGGGCCTGAGCCTGGGTGTAGGGAAAAAGCATAAGGCTGGCGCTGGCTACCAGGGCCAGACGCATGGCGGGTTGTTGCATAGGATACTCCTTGGACGGTCGCGGATTTGTCCGGACCGGCAGATTTGAGGTTGAATCACATTGTTATGACGGCCTGCCTTGGCCGGGTCGCGCGCATTATACGTTCAAAGTGCCAGAAGCGTCACGAATATGCGGGAAATCCACAACCCCGGAAAGTGAAATTCTGCTAAGCTCAAAAGATAAGCAAAATCATTGCCTTCATGCATCTGGAGACTCATGAGTACAGAGGGAAAAGAAGTTGAATCCCATACTGTTCCGGCCGGCTTGTTGGAAGAGTTGTTTGAGCGGGCTCGTCGCAGTGAAGAAATCAGTCGGAACCTCTTCGATATTGAAATCGCCATTCTCAATATTGCTTCGACGCGGGCTTTTTTTGAGCACTTATATGAGCAGGTCGGTAAAAAGTTCACCGTACCCCGTGTCTCCCTGACCCTGATACAAAACCCCTCCAATGAGCCATTGGTTGAAGCGCTCCGGAATTCCGACATGCTTGAAGGACGCTGGCAACAGATACCCAAAGTCGAATACCTGGCAGCCACTCAGGGTGAACGCCGGCCGGTTCTTGTCTCCGGACCCAATCGCAAGTTACTACCGCTGGTGCTGCCGGAGGACCGAGAGGGGTGGGGCTCTATGGCGATTTTGCCGCTGCAATTGGAAGGACGTCTGGCAGGTGCATTGATCCTGATAGACAGTAACCCCAAGCGTTATACACCAGACATGGATGCATTTTTTCTTTACCAGCTTAGCGTCAAAGCATCTCTCAGCCTGAGTGCTGTCGTAGCGCGCGAACGTGCGGACTTTCTGGCGACCCGAGATCCGCTGACCCGTTTGCGCAATCGCCGCGAACTGGAGGAGACGCTGGATCGCGAGGTTTCCCGCTGTATCCGGCACGGCAATGCACTTTCGCTGGCATTTATCGACTGTGATGATTTCAAACAGATCAACGACCATTTTGGTCATGATGTTGGCGACAAGTATCTTCAGCACATGGCTGGGGTTATTGAAGAGATGATTCGGAAAACAGATCTGGCCTTTCGCTATGCCGGAGACGAATTCATCATTCTGTTGCCCGACCAGGACAGCCAGGGCGCTGCCTTTACGGTGGAGCGTTTACTGGCGCATATGGCCAAGAATCCGCTGATGCTGGATGACCACCCGGTACCCCTGCGCGCAAGTGTCGGGGTGGCAAGTGCCGGCGACATCTATCAGCCAACCCCCCGGGCTTTGCTAAAGGCGGCGGATAAAGCGCTATACGAGCACAAGAAACGTAAGCAGGGGCGCTTTGCTGTCAGCGATTAGGCTCAGTTGAACTCATTGGCCCGGCCCTGACCTGAGCTTTCCGAACTCTGGCGATACTCGCCCGGAGTTTGCCCCGTCCATTTCTTGAATGCCCGGTGAAAGGTGCTAGGTTCGGTAAAGCCTACCTTGAAGGCGATCTCGTTGATGGATAACTCGGGTCTGGCCAGATAATAAATGGCTATATCCCGGCGCATGTGATCCTTGAGCTCCTGGTAGCTGGTATTTTCCTGTTTAAGGCGTCTTCTGAGTGTTTGTGGGCTGACCGTCAGTTGCTCAGCCACCCATTCAAAGCCCGGTAGATTATCCTGCATTTCCTGTCCCAGCAGCATGCGTATCCGGGCGCTGTAGCTGGTCCGGTCATCCGGCCTCCCAAGCAGATCTGCGGGGGAGCTTTTCAGGAACTCTTTGAGTGTCCGTTCATCCTGAACCAGAGGCTTTGTGAGGTAACGGGTATTGAAGCGCAAGCGGGTCATGGGTTGATCAAAACTCAGTGGGCAACCGAATATGGCTGGATACTCGCCACTGTGCCTGGGTTTGGAATAATTGAAGTCAGTGCCGTTGAGAATGATCCGTTCACCAATCAGCCAGCAGGAAAAACGATGCCAGATCACCAGCAGGGATTCCTGAAAAAAATGGTCCGGGTCCCATAACACAGACTCGCTTTGCAGGGTCAGAACGGCTTCTTCACCTTCTCTTGTGAGTTCTATGGTGATCGGGCGCTCAAAAAGGCTGTAGAAATTGGCCGCACGCCGATACACGCTCTCCAGTGACTGACAATGAATAACCAGATACGACATGGCGGCAAAGGTTCCGGGTTTGCTCCGGGCCTCGGCAAAGCCCATGTACTCATCCTGCATTTCCTGCCAGCAAAGCCTCACCAGTCGGGCATAGCTCGCGGCATCCACCCGTCCGCGAGGGTAGTTAACCCAGTCTCCAGGAATGCCTGCCATTTGCAGCAGGCGATCAGTTTTGTGGCCGTGACGTCCGGCCCCTCTCAACAGGGCACGAACGAAATGAGCGGAAACGGTGAGTTGGGGCAATGCTTCTTCCTGTGCTTTGGACTATGCCTGTGCGGATGGCATAGAAAAAACCATAAAAACACGAAAAGGGGATAAAGAAAATGTGATTGACTGCACATCTGAAGGGAATATATTAAAAAATCTTAAGAATAAAAATAAACCAACACGCATGGATTTGCGGAGATCAAGGAGACGCTGCACATCATCCTGCGAAATGACAACAGCTCGGGTGGCTATGTCATTGCCGATGCGGTGAGGATACAGAAGCAGTAGAGTCCTGGCCGGAAAGGGAGTTCTGGCCACTCCGGCTGGTGGTTTTTCTCATTGCTGTGCCGGGTCAGGGTGCTCACACTGAGGCCCTGACCCGGTAAAACAAGGAGAATACGATGTCAGGTCCACTGTCCGGACTCAAGGTGCTCGACTTCAGTACGCTGTTGCCTGGCCCCTGCGCCACCATGATGCTGGCTGACATGGGGGCTGAAGTGCTGCGTGTGGAATCACCCACCCGTTTGGACCTGCTGCGGGCCATGCCACCCCGGGTGGAGGGTATGTCCGCGGCACACGCCTACCTCAACCGGGGTAAAGCTTCGGTCGCGCTGGACCTGAAGAAACCTTCGTCAGTGGCAGTCGTCCACCGGCTACTCGAGGAATACGATATCCTGGTAGAGCAGTTCCGGCCAGGTGTCATGCAGAAGCTCGGTCTGGGCTACGAGACTCTTTCAGAAATGTTTCCGCGGCTGATTTATTGCTCGATCACAGGCTATGGTCAGACCGGCCCTTATGCCAGGCGGGCCGGGCATGATATCAACTACCTGGCACTCAGCGGCGCCAGTTCCTATGCCGGTCGCGCAAAGGGGGGGCCACCGCCTTTGGGAGTGCAAGTAGCAGATGTGGCCGGCGGTAGCCATCACGCCGTTATGGCTCTGCTGGCAGCAGTCATTGACCGGCACAGCAGCGATCAGGGGCAATGGCTGGATATCTCCATGACGGATGCAGCTTTTGTCCTGAACCACATGAGTCTCGCAGGCTTTCTGGCCGGCGAAGCGCCTCCGGAGGCCGAAAGCACGCTCCTGAATGGGGCAGGGGTCTATGATTACTATCAGACCAAAGATGAACGTTATCTGGCGATTGGCTCACTTGAGCCACAGTTTGCTCAGGGTCTGTGTCAGGCATTGGGACTGCCTCAGCTGGCAAGTCGCATACTCAGTCAGACTGAATCAGACCGGCAGTATTGCAAGGCGGAAATCGCAGGCGCGATCGGCCGCAAGACACTGGCGGAATGGGTGGCAGTATTTGAACCACTGGATGTCTGTGTGGAACCGGTACTGAATCTTCAGGAAGCCATTGAGCATCCTCAGATTCAGGCCAGGGAACTGATTCAGTCCACCCAGTTGCCGGGTGGTGCTCTTTTACCCCAGCCAGCCTCTCCACTGAGGTTTTCCCGCCATCCGCGATCTTTAAGGGAGCCGGGGCACGATTTGGGGCAGGATACGCGCTCCGTGCTACAGTCGCTCGGATATGATGAAAACCAGATCAACGGGCTGCAGCAGGAGGGCGTTTTCGGTCGTTTGAAGCCCTAGTTCAGGGTACCCAGCAACTGACGGATTTCCTCGCGACGCCCCTCGTCGGCGCTGCTCCTTCCCGGACGGGGAGGGGCCTGAAGTGCCATGTTGAGGTAATACCGTGCTTCTTCCATTCGTCCTTCTTCAATCAGGTAGTCGCCATAGAAGTAGTTTGGGTCAATGCCCGCAGGGTTAATCGCCAGGGCCGACTTCAGGTGTTGTTCGGCCTTTTCATCATCCCCGAAGGACAAGGGCCATCCGGGTACCTGATAGTAGAGGCTTCCGAGTGAGGTGTGTGCAGACCCGGCCAGTGCTTGTTCGTTGAGTTTCAGAGCGGCTTCCAGCGACTCTTTGGCCTCTTCAACCAGTGACAGAGCCCCCAAGCCTCCTTTTGCGCCCGCATAGGTGCTCAGAATGATACCCCGCCAGATCAGGAAATCCGGATTTCCGGGATGCTCATGCACGGCCACTTTGGCCTGATCGCTCAGAGTTTTAAGTGCTTTGGCTCTCTGATCCTGGGGGTACTGATACTGAATCGCGGCCCAGGTACTCTGCAGTGACAGCAAATCACTCTGATCGTCTTCGGCTGGCGCGCTGTGCGTTGCGGTGGTCATGACCAGTAAAAAAGTGGGCATCAGAAAACGTAAACGATTTCTCATGATGACATCTCCTGTTTGAGGAATTTGCGAATGACGGGTAGCTGCTTTCGAAGGCTCTGGTCAACCAGACGTGGCAGCAGGCTGTTCATGAAAACGAAGAAGCGCTCGGGCCAGCCCAGGCAGGTTCTTACCTGATGGCGTTCCATACTGCGAATAATGGCGCGGGCGACTTTCTCAGGGGGGTCCATTGCTGTTCCCAGCGCCTTGTTCATTTCAGTGACTGCCGTATTGTTCATTGCCGTCAAAGTGGCTCGGGGGGCGATATACTGGATGTCAATGGAAGTGTCTGCCAATTCTCTTCGCAGGGCTTCGGTAAAGCCTTTCAGCCCCGCTTTGCTGGCGCAGTAAGTGGTAAAACCGGGAAAGCCGATATGGCCAAAAGTGGAACCCACAAACACCAGACTGCTGTGCGTCTGTTTTTTCATCCGCGGAACAAAATGGCGGGCCAACACAATGGCGCTGCGCAGGTTGACGCTGAGCAAACGATCAATCTCATCCAGGCGGGTGGCCTCAATGCTGCCGAAGCTGTTTTGCCCGGCACAGTGAATCACCGTATCAATGTCCGGGTGTTCGCTGGAAATGGCTTCCAGTTGTGCCGCCAGGTCGTCTGATGACAGATCCAGCGCCACGCTGACCACATCGGGTTCCCTTGAAATATGGCGACCCGCCTCAATCACTCGTGCACCGCAGGCATACAGTTCACGCGCCACTTCCTGCCCGATTCCGCCAGTTGCGCCAAGCAGAAGTACTTTTCGCTCATGCAGCTTCATTTTTTACCTCCTGCACAAGGCTTAGCGGGATCGTGCGCAGCATGTCTCCATAGAGTTGGTAACACATCCGGGCACTGCGAATAATGGCTGCCTGATCTTCAGGTGACTCGATCCGGTTCATGAGATTTTTGAAAAATTCAAAGTGGGACTGATCCAGTTCTCCATGGGAATAGAGATAGCTGAAGGCGGCGTCCGGAAGATCCAGGTTCTTTTGTATGTGTTGGCCCAGAGGGGTGGCGAGATTCACGCTCGTTCCTTCCAGTACCAGTACCATGCCGAAAAGGGCCAGAGGATTACCCCGGTCAATCTGGTGGTACAGATAGGAAACCATCAGCTCGATCGGCGTATCCGCCTGGCTGGACCTGATACTTTCCGGGTCGGCTCCGCAGGCCCGAAGATCATTGAGTATCCACTCATGGTGGCCATATTCTTCTTCGATGTACTCAACCAGTGCCTCCCTGACAAATTCCAGCTTTTCACTCAGACGGCCACCGGCGGCCATCATGAGAGGGGCCGTGTGTTTGACATGATGGAAAGCCTGACTCAGGAAATACTGGTATCCCTCCAGCGGCATACGGCCCTGGGGAATAGCGGAAAGAACGGGTGCGGATAGCATTTGCTGTCTGGCCTGTTCGGTCTGTTCAATCAAGGTATCAAAAAACGGCATGGGTTTTTCTCCTGGTAAATCTATAGGGGTGTTTTTCTTTCCGGACAACAGCGTGTCCAGGTCGCGAAGCAGGTTCTGCCTTCGCAGTCTTCCATTGGCGGTCAGATAGTCACTTGCGCGCGACAGAGGGCGGTCAAGTACATGGGCCTTTTTCAGCCGGGCATAGTCGGGGAGTCGGCCATTAAGTTCGTTGAGACTTTCCCGCACTGCTGCTTTGCAAAGGCGCCTGGCAGGCCAGATGACGGTTTGCAGACTTCCTCCTTCGCTTTGAAAGACCAGAGCCTGGCAGCCGGCGATCTGTGCAGTGATTTCGCTTTCCAGCCACTCCGGGCTGACGTTTCGTCCGTAACTGGTGATAATGAGGTTCTTGCTGCGACCGTAAACGGTCAGAAAGCCCGCTTCGTCAATGCTGGCGAGGTCCCCGGTGGCCACTTCTGTCTGGGCAGGCGTCCCGGCAGGCGCTGTTTCGCCGAGATATCCCAGGAAGGCCGAACCCTTCACCTGGAGTTCTCCATTTGCATCCAGGCTGAGCCTGACATGAGACAGCGACCGGCCGGCGGTGCCTGGCTTGTAAGTATCCGGTGCATTCAGTGAGACCACCGACCCGCATTCGGACAGGCCATATCCCTGATACATCGGCAGCCCGGCGGCTTCTGCCATCGAAAGCAGGGAGTCGGAAACGGGGGCCCCGCCGACTGCCAGGAAGCGGAAGCTGTTGGTCGCAAGGGCCGGCTCTGTGCGACAGGCCTCAACGAGCACTCTCGCCAGTTCCGGTACCAGAATCATGGAGTGGGGACGAATGGACCTGATGGCCGAAGTCCATTCCTGTACGTTCAGCTGACTGCTGCCGGTAAAGCCCATTGACGACAGGGGACGAACTTCGATGCAGGCCCCCAGGAGCAGGGGAAGATAAATGCCCGCGATGTTTTCCAGCAGGGTGACCAGAGGCAGCGTGCAGAGGTGCTTTTCCAGTCCTGCACCCTGAACCCTGTCTTTCAAGGCCTGGGCGGTCTGAATCTGCTGTTCTGTGCTGAGGCAAACCCCTTTGGGTTGCCCGGTGCTGCCGGAAGTGAAGGTGATTTTGGCGGTTCCTGCCGGCAGCGGGGTAACGCTGCTGTTGTGGGGGAGGCTCAACAGCTTATGGAATTCACCCAGGATGAGTGTTTGGGGGGCGGATCTCGCGAGAAACGTTGGAAGCGAGTCATTTTTTGCCAGGCAGATCGAATCCAGTCTGGATACCTTCAGAATATGCTGCAGCTGTTCCCCGGAAAAGAAACCCGGGAGAGGAACACAGACAATGCTGGCTTCCTGACAGGCCAGATCGGCGAGCACCCAGGCCACGGAGTTGTCCCCCCATAAACCGAGCCTTTCAACGTTTTGCCTGGTCAGCGCAGCAGCGAGATCCTGAACGGCTTTCCGGAAGCTTGCCCAGGTCCAGGCGCTCTCGCTGTCACGAATGACGATCTGCTGTTCATCCGGACAGAAAGACGCTTGCAGCGTTTCAAGCACTGATTTCATGACTCGTCACCCGGTCAGTAAAACAAATACCGGAGCGCAGTTTGATGCGCCTCAGGTAACCTTTTGCAGACAGAGCACCGGCCGCATCATCCAGACGAACCGCAATCACCTGTGGACGGTTGTTGTAGTAAGTGCCCCAGCTACCTTTTGAACCGGGCGGCAAGCATTCAGGACGGGCCTCTGCGATCACCTGAGTGGCAATCCCCAGCCTGTGGAAACTGTTCAACAGCTGGCGTGTGCCGGTAAAAACCACCCAACAGAAACCGAGTTCCTGTAGCAACACCGTCATCAGAGGGAAAAGGTAGCGGCTGATACCGGGCTCAACGCCGGCCAGATGTGCAATTTCAGCAATCGCAGCTCTTGGTGTTTCTCCGTTTTCTGTCAGAAACCCTTCAATAGCCCCCTGGGTGTAGTGCTCCAGGAATAAAGGCTCGTTGTTCGCCGGCCGCATACCGACCGCCGCAATAATCGAGTCTGGTGAGCGCGTAAGCCGAAGGATCATTGGGGTTTCCACTGACAGGTCAGCAGAAAAAGCGGTTTTGAAGCGTTGCTCAATAAAGCTTCTTGCAGCTTGGGATTCGCCGCTTTCGAGCGCAATGGCATCCAGTGACAAGGGACCGAGCATGAGTCTTGGTCCGAGGTTTACTGGTCCGTGATTTGCTAAGGCAGAATGACTGTTTGACATGGCTTACCCTCTTGCTGACTTTCACTGCAGATTAAGAGGGTTGGCTTAAGTGAGGCTTAAGGGTTCTGACTATTTTGCGAAAGAATGACTGTGACCCCGGTCTTGCCGTCATTCCGGTTCTTCAGGGTCAGTCTGATACCATAAGCCTTTGCCAGGCGACTGACGATGGAAAGCCCCAGTCCGGAACCCGGTGACTGGTCACCACCAACGCGATAGAAGCGCTCATAAACCCGGGTGATCTCGTTCTCGGGTATGCCAGGCCCTTCGTCCACGATTCGCAGGCTGGACCGGTCCATGTTGATTTCGAGGCGGGAGCCGGTATCTGCAAATTTCACCGCATTTCCGATCAGGTTTTGCAGCAGGCTGTGCAGGTGTCCGGGCAAGGCTTTGATGGCGGGCCAGTCTGCAGAAACGTGCAGATCAAGCGTGAGATTTTTCTCCGCCATCAGGGGTTTCAGCCCCTCGATGACTTTGTGAAGTACCTCTTGCAGGGATTGTGGTAGCCGCTCGTCAATCAGGGCATCGGCTTCCAGGCGATTCAGCAGAAGGAGCTGTTCTGTCAACTGTATCAGGCCGTCTAGAGAAGCCAGTGCCTTTTCCAGGGACTCTCTGGTGCGGGCGTCTGAGGCTCTGCGCACGGCATTCTGCAGGTGAATCTTCAAAGCGGCGAGAGGGGTGCGTAATTCATGAGCTGCATCGGCAGTAAACTGTCGCTCTCTCTGGGCGTGGCGCAAGACGCGTTCAAACAGCCCGTTCATCGCATCAATCAGGGGCCAGACTTCACTGGGATTGTTGAGGCGCTCAAGAGGTCGGGCATCCATTGGTGCGCGATGGGCAACGGCGCCAGACAAGCGTTCAACCGGTCGAAAGCCGTGGTGTATCAGCCACCAGAGCAGGCCCGCGACCAGGGGCATGATGGCGAGGGGACCAACCACTGCGTGTATCGCGATTTCCAGCGTCAGTTCATTGCGAACATCATCACGTTGAGCGACCTGTATTTTCTGGCCTAGCTGGGGGTCTTCCAGTACGAAAACCCGCCAGAGGTGCTGGTCATCAACATAGTCTGAAAATCCGACCGGTCTCAGGGGCAGAGACAGTTCCTCGGCACTCCGGTTCTGCAGGAGTAGTTGTCCGTCTCGATCGTAGATCTGGAAGGCCAATTTTTTCTCATAATAATGTCCGGGTTCATTGCTGCTGATTTCTCCGGTTTCAAAGGCGTGCTCTGAATACCGTTCGGGCAGATCAAAGAGGGCGTTGAAATCGGAATAGACCAACTGCTCTGCATCTTCTGCGGTGAGTGGGCGCCAGCTGAAAATGCTCCTGAGTATCCGGGCCATCTGCGCCATTTCGGCATCAAACAGCTCTTCCACCTGTTCACGGGTGTCATCGTAGGCATCCCACCCGGTAGCCAGCCCTGCCACGAGAACAATCAGGCATACGCCGAGAGTCAGCCGGTTTTTCAGAGAATGAATCCGGAGCATGGTCAATTGCCGTCGCTTGATTTGGCAGAGTCTGCGGCAAAGCGATACCCCAGGCCCCGCCGGTTTACAATATAGTCACCTTCGAGCTTTTTTCTCAGGTGATGGATATGGACTTCCAGCGCATTGCTCTCGACTTCCTCTCCCCAGCCATAGATTTTTTCACTGATCTGTTGCTTGCTCAGATATCGGCCGGGAGATTCAGCCAGAGCGAGCAGAACGGCATATTCGCGCCTGGAGAGATTGATATCATTCCCATCGAGTGTTATCCGGCGCTCTGAGGGAACGATGACAAGGCGGTCAAAATCCAGAACCGGTTGTGACCGACCGGTGGCACGTCTGTGCAGGGCCCGCGTCCGGGCAAGCAATTCATCCCGTTCGAACGGCTTCACCAGATAGTCGTCTGCGCCCTGATCGAGTCCTTGTACCCGGTCTGCCGTCTGGTCTCTTGCGGTCAGAATGAGCACCGGAGTCTCACGGTTCGGTTGCAGGCTGGCCTCCTGTCCACGCAACTTGCGCAGTACTTCCAGACCATCCAGGTCAGGCAGGCCCAGATCGAGAATAACAAGATCAAAGGGCTCGGATTTTAGCGCCAGCAGCGCTTCTTTGCCTGTCTTCACCCAGTCTACGGCTTCGCCTTCATCTGACAGCGAATCCTTCAGACCCTCGCCCAGCAGCAAATTGTCCTCTACCAGTAAAATTCGCAAGCACTTCTCCTGAACGGTTTGAAGGCAGCATATTGCCCGACTTTTCTTAATTTAACCTTAAGTCAGGGATGAAAGACTACAAGCGAAAATTCGGAACAGGAGGGGCTGGTGATGGCAGCGATCAAATATTTGGTCTGGTTCTCGATGCTTTGCTGGATTGAGGTCAGTGTGGCTGAACCGCTATGTACTGATCAGCCGGAAAAACTCTGGCTACCCAGGGGAACCCTCGAAACACTGCTGAAAGAACAGGGATATCGTGTAGATGCAATGGATGCCACGGCTGGCAGTTGCTATATGTTCAGAGGAGAGACCCCGGAAAAAATCCCGGTGCAAATTTTCTTCAACCCGACCAATGGTCTGGTGGTCGAGCTGAAGAAAAAGTCAGAAGTCCCGCTTCCTTTTGCAAGTAACGGCCTTATCTCACCCGGGTAATCACAACTTTGGCCACGGAGCTGCGCCAGTCGTAGGCGGAGGCTGCCAGATCGGCTTCCCCATGTATCCCCGGGCTGATGTGAACAAACCCTTCACCGCCAAACTCGGGAGAAGGGCCTTCACCACCACACTGCGGGCCTGGGATATTGGCACAGATTTCATCATTGGGTTCACTGCCGGCATCATAGGCTTCAGCAAAATAGGTGCTGCGGTAACGGCGGGGCAGCGGCACATTATTGAGTGCAACAAAGGTGTCATTGGTTGGCAAAAGCATGGCAGCCAGGCTTAGAGAGCGATAGCGGTGGCTGGCTTTGATGCGGAAACTGACGGTTTCTCCCGGTCCCAGCAGGCCCTCTGTCGTTTCCGTGTCGCCTACCTGTGACGGAAAGGCGTCCAGGAGCGTCTGTAACGGTCCGGTCGCACCGCCCTCTGCCAGCAGGGACAGTTCAGGTGATGCCGGTTCGCCCAGTTCAAACAACTGCAAAGCAGGGCGGTGAGTGACTGCAAGCACCGGCGTAAACTGTACGTTGGACGTGATGTTGGTGATTTCAACCTTGTAGGTGGGGGTGTAGCGGTTTCCTTCTGCCACGGCCAGTGTACTGGAAAGTAGCATGGCAGCGCCCAGCGCCCCCAGAGTATATTTCTTGTTCATGAGAGTTTCCCCTTCTATCTGCTTGTGAATGGCCATCTCTGCTCACGGCGGAGTAAAGACAGGCTATTCGAGCACTCAGGGTGAAACCTCACGAAAATGTCACGAGTTTCTCATATTTCAAAAAACCGGAGGATTGTCAGACAAAAAGCGTGAATTCATCTACTCAGCAAAGTAGACTGGAATGGCTAAAAAGAGGCCAGAAGGCCCGAAAACCTCAACTGAGTAGAACATGGAGAGAACCTAATGCACTTTACAGCTCAGCGCACAGCATTGCTGTGTGGCAGCTTGCTCGGCCTGGTGGCCGGGGCTTCCCAAGCTGCAGTATGCAACCCAGGTGGTGAACACGAGTTCAACCTTTCTAATGCGTCGGCTTGCCTGGATTATGGGTCGGGAAATCTGCAAGGCTCTTCGACGGACCTGTTCATGACTGGATCAGCCTCCGGTGGCTATGAGTTCATTTCAAAGAGTGAAAGTGGCTGGACCTACAGCACATCCGGATCAGTCGGAACTTCCAGCTTCAGCATAGATGCCAGTCTGTGGGGGGCTTTCGAAGAGATCGCCCTGGGAGTCAAGGTCGGTAATAATAAGCCTGTCAGCTGGGGCGTTTTTGCTCTGAATAACGGTGAAACGTCCTTCAATCTGCAAGTTACGCCGAAGCAGGGGGCGGAACTGTCACACTTCAATTTGTATGGGAAACCCGCTCCGGTTCCATTGCCTGCCGCCGCCTGGCTGATGATCAGTGGTCTGGGGCTGCTTGCTGGTCTGCGCTATCGTCAGAGGGGTTAATCCCCGGCAATAGAAAGAGACGGGCAGCCGCTCAAACGGTGCCCGGCTCTTGATGTGTCTCAGGCTTTCTTGCGGAAAAGCAGTTTTCCCAATCCCCCGATTGCGAGAAGGATGACAAACCAGAATTTCTTCAGTAACAACAGGGCTGCTGCCAGAAATCCGGTTTTGGCTGCGACCTTTCCTGCGACCAATGCGCCGAGGCCATAGGCGGCAACCTGATCGATTTCCGGGTTGAATTCCGCATAGGTGGCACCAGGCTGAAAGTCGGCCATCGCGAGCACGGCGTCCAGATTTCTTTCAATATCAGACTGCTGATCCATGTTGGCGATAAAGTTGAGTACCAACACCCCCCGGCGACCCAGAACCCGGATATTGTAATTCAGGGTGTTCATCTCGGCACCTCCGAAGTTCAGTTCCTTGGCCCAGTGCATCTTGTGTTTCATCGCATCGTAATAGGGGTGTGCAGCCCAGCCAACCAGTTCGACTGATTCATAGCCCTGAGCCATTCTTTCCTGATTGGCAGCCCGGGTATCAGCCTGCATATCTGCGAGCAGGTCGCTGTAATCAATGTCAGAAGCATCTTCGTCAGAGACATACCCTTCTTCCTCATAGGCGATGGTGACGGCCCAGGAGTCGGCATCAAAGGGGGTCGTATCAGCCGGAAAAATCATACCCAGCACTTGTTGGCCTGGCGGATTACCCCAGACTTCGACCAGTACCTTTTCCGCATCAGATGCATTCAGAAAATAGAAGCTGTCCGGAATGTTGAGTGCGGCGCCCGCCTGCGGAAGCTCAATCAGACCGGCTTTCTGGTCGACAGAGGACCAGATGTCATTGGCCCACTGCAAGTAGGCTTGCTCTTCGGCGGAGAGGGTTTGTTCCGGTTCCGCCTGGGCCGCAGCCTGGCCGGACAGTGCGCCCAGAAGAAAGCAGGTGGCCAGTGATGTATGCATCCTGAGTTTCATGGTCATCAGATCCTTGAAATAGTAACGGCGCAGAGCATACTCCCAAAACCGAGATACCCCGAGAAAACAAATGTGAAATGTCAGCGGTCGGGCCCGGATCAGCCGTTACCCGGGCCCGACCGGTAATGCTCCCGGAATTCGCCTGGTGTGGTGCCGGTCCATTGCTTGAAGCGGCGCAGGAAAGAGCGGGTTTCCGCATAGCCGAGTCTTTCTGCGATGTCTGCGATGGATTCCTGGCCGTTGGCCAGTGCCTGCCTTGCCTGTTCCAGACGAACCTCGTCCAACAGATTCTGGAAGCTGGTGTCCTCTTCCCCGAGGCGTCTTTGCAAGGTTCTGGTGGTTATTCCAAGGGTGTCCGCGATTTGCTCCTGTCGCGGTGCACCTTGTTGCAGGGCCTGCCGCAAAGCCAGCTTGACCTGGGCCCTTGTTGAGGGGCTTTCATCCGTTAAGAGACGGTTCATGCGTTCGCGTGCGTGGGCTTCCAGAGTTTCCCGCAGGGTGTTATCAGGTTGTCGCAGGGGGATGGCAAGTACACGTTGCGGAATAATGACGGCGCTCCGTGTCTGCGAGAAAGCAACCGGGCAGCCAAAAACCCGTTCGAAATCGGCCTGACGGGTGCCTTCCGGCAAGGCGAACTCAAATGTGACTTGCCTGGGAGTTGCCGAGCTGTGATTCGCCAGCCAGCGACAGTAACTGACCCAGGAGGCCAGGACATTGGCAATCATGTGCGGTCGCACACGCGGGTGAGGGTAGTGGCAATGCCAAATTACAGAGGTGGAATCCGGGTGGGGATCTATCCTGGTAGTACCCATATCACCCACCAAGCGTTCGTAAGGGGCAATTTTCTCGAGAGCGTCGCCTACCGTTGCACAACTCATGACGATGTAACCCAACACGTTGTAACTACCAGGTTGCACAAACTCTGCACTCTTGAGCCCCAGCAAGGGGTCTCCAGTGGAGGCAATCAGATTCAGAAGAAAGCTCTGGAACTGTGAGCCAGCAACGGTAGTGTCCGGCGATTCCAGATCGGCCTCGTTCAATCCGGCGGCGCGCAGTGCACCTGGCCAGTCCCACCGTTCAGACCGTGCCAGACGCAGGTATTGCTGGATAGCTGTGGTAGAGGCTAATCCCAACGGATCTTTCATGAGCAGGTTTAGTGGCCAAAACAGCAAGAATAACAGTCGTGTCGCAATTTGCTACCTGGCTGTCGGTTTTTGACACTGGCAAGGCCTGGCCACTGCGGCAAACTTTTCACCTGGTCGTTCTGCCTGAAAAAAACCGCAGGATGAATCGATAAATGGGAATACCAAAACAAACCGGGCCCGAGCCTGATAGAGGAAAGACATGAGACGCTGGAATGGATGGGGGGATGACGCCACCCGAATGGATCTGCCGGACAACGGCCTCGAATTTCTGCAGGAAAGAATCGGGGCAGGGCAGCGCCTGCCCGATGCGGCCCTGGCCGATGTCATGGCTTCTGTCCCCGCCAGCCGTTTGTCACCACACCCTTTGATATCCACGGATATTGAGCAGCGGGTCCGGCATGCCCGTGGGCAGAGTCTGCCAGACTGGCTGGCCATGCACAGCGGTCAGCCAGGCCAGTTTCCCGATGGCGTGGCCTTTCCCGAGTCAGCTGCAGAGATCCGTGAGTTGCTGCAATACTGCTTGCGCGAGAACGTGATGCTGATTCCCTATGGTGGCGGCACCAGTGTCGCTGGACATATTAACCCCTTAAGTACGGATAGACCGGTACTCACTCTGTCTTTGGCGCGCATGAACCGGCTACTTGAGTTGGACGAGCCCAGTCAACTGGCGACTTTCGGGGCCGGTGTGGCAGGACCCTATCTGGAAAGTCAGCTGCGAGCCAAGGGCTATACCCTGGGTCATTTTCCGCAGTCTTTCGAGTTATCGACACTGGGTGGCTGGGTGGCCAGCCGCTCGAGTGGCCAGCAGTCTCTGCGTTATGGCCGTATTGAGCAACTGTTTGCCGGTGGTCAGATGGAAACGCCACGGGGCCCCCTCGAGATCCCCGCCTTTCCCGCTTCCTCAGCTGGCCCTGATCTGCGTGAACTGGTGCTGGGTTCCGAAGGGCGGCTGGGCGTAATCAGTGAAGTGAAAGTCCGTGTTACCCCTCTGGCCGAGCGTGAGCGATTCTATGTGGTGGTTTTCCCGTCCTGGCATCTTGCGCGCCGCGCCGCGCAGGCACTGGTGCAGAGTAAAGTTGCGCTGTCGATGCTGCGTCTGAGTAACCCGGTGGAAACGGAAACCCAGCTTGCCCTGGCCGGACACCCGGGCCAGATTGCCTGGCTGGAAAAGTACCTCGGTTGGCGAGGGGCCTCGGAAGGCAAGTGCATGATGACTCTGGGTATTACCGGGCAACCCTCACAATGCCGCGCGATCCGGGCTCAGGCGAAGAGACTGGTGAGTCACCACAAAGGCGTGTGGACAGGTACCTTGCTGGGTAAGAAGTGGGCAGCCAAGCGTTTTCTCATGCCCTACCTGAGGGAAGCCCTGTGGGAACAGGGCTACGCCGTGGATACCCTGGAAACGGCTACTAACTGGTCAAATGTGGACAGCCTGATGAACCGGATCGAGCAGTGCCTGCAGACAGCAGCCGGTGAGCACGGTTTGCGTACGCACGTGTTCACCCACCTTTCGCATATGTATGCTCAGGGCTGTTCAATCTATACCACCTATGTCTTTCCCAACCGGCCTTCTTACGAGGAAACCGAAGCGGCCTGGCGGGATATGAAACAGCAGACCTCGGAAGTGATCGTCAACAACGGGGGCACCATCAGTCACCAGCATGGCGTGGGAAAAGACCAC
>JAUIAZ010000365.1 GCA_030427465.1 Gammaproteobacteria bacterium
TAGGTGCGAAGGCTGCACCGAGGGTAGCAATCCCTTCAACCAGTTTTTCGATGTAGAAGTCAACCGGAGAGGCATAACCACTGACGCGCTTTTCCACAACCTGCTTCACATCGCGAGGCAGACTGTCAAAGTTCAGCAGGGCTTTCGGGTGAACCCCGATCATCCGGTTGATGATAAACTCAAGCCGTGCAAGCCCCACCCCTTCATTCGGCAGTGACTGAAAGTCAAAAGCCCGATCGGGGTTACCCACGTTCATCATGATCTTGAAAGGCAGGTCCGGCATTGACTCCACGCTGTTCTCACGCAGTTC
This sequence comes from Gammaproteobacteria bacterium, assembly GCA_030427465.1. Lineage (GTDB taxonomy): Bacteria > Pseudomonadota > Gammaproteobacteria > Pseudomonadales > Oleiphilaceae > JADJWY01. The sequence continues at coordinate 311 of JAUIAZ010000365.1, forward strand.
AAAATCCAGCAGCCCCTCATAAATCAGCCCGGTATCCCCTTCGGCACAGGAAACCGTCACTTCTACACCATCCTTCAGGATATCCGTGGCATCACCACAGCCCACAACCGCCGGAATGCCCAGTTCCCGGGCTATGATCGCAGCATGACAGGTACGTCCGCCACGGTCAGTGACAATGGCTGAAGCGCGCTTCATCACCGGCTCCCAGTCCGGATCAGTCATGTCTGTGACGAGGATGTCACCCGCTTTGACCTTGTCCATTTCATGAATGCTGTCTACAACGCGAACTGCACCGCTTCCGATCTTCTGGCCGATACTGCGCCCCTCACAAATCACTTTGCCAGTTTCCTTGAGGATATAACGCTCCATCACAGCGGCTTTGCTACGGCTCTTCACGGTTTCAGGACGGGCCTGAACAATATAGAGCTTGCCATCATCACCATCTTTGGCCCACTCAATGTCCATCGGACGTTGATAGTGTTTTTCAATTTCCATCGCCATCCGGGTGAGTTCGCCTACTTCTTCATCCGTGATGGAGAAGCGGTTGCGATCGTCCTGATCGACATTGACGGTCTGCACGCTCTTGCCGGCAGAAGCTTCGTCACCATAGATCATCTTGATGGCTTTGGTGCCGAGATTCCGCCTCAGAATGGCTGGCCGCCCGGATGCATAGGTATCCTTGTGCACATAAAATTCATCCGGGTTCACGGCCCCCTGAACCACAGTTTCACCCAGTCCATAGGAAGAAGTGATAAACACCACATCCTTGAAGCCGGACTCGGTGTCCAGCGTGAACATGACACCACTACTGGCTGATTCGCTGCGAACCATCTGCTGAACGCCGGCCGAAAGTGCCACCAGGCTGTGTTCAAAGCCGTGGTGCGCGCGATAGGAAATGGCGCGATCATTGAACAGGGAAGCGAAGACTTCATGCACCGCATGCTTGACGTTTTCAAGACCGCGAATGTTCAGGAATGTCTCCTGCTGACCAGCGAAACTGGCATCCGGCAAATCTTCAGCGGTCGCACTGGAGCGCACCGCTACCGCCCCACCGGGATGATTCTGTTCCATCTCCCGGAAAGCCGCTTCCAATGCCTCATCGAAAGCCTTGGGGAAAGGCGTTTCCAGAATCCACTGACGGATCCGCGCGCCCGTTTCTGCCAGGGCAACCACATCGCTGACATCCAGCTTGTCGAGCTCGGCATGAATACGCTTGTCCAGACTTTCATGCGACAGGAACTCACGATAAGCATGTGCAGTGGTTGCAAATCCAGTAGGTACCGTCACACCGGAATGAGAGAGGTTACTGATCATTTCACCCAGCGAAGCGTTTTTGCCACCCACCCGCTCAACATCGTTCATTCCCAGCTTTTCAAAGCTGATGATGTAGTTCTCCAAAGCCCTAATCTCCAATGGTTCACACAATTCATTAAGTCTATCATTGTCCATTCGTGGCTTGCATCCTTATCCGCCCATTTTTGCAGAGCGCGCAGCATGGACAGGACCAGCCCGGTTTTCCATAATGAATCAAAAGCCTAGTCAGGAAACCCGATGAAACGAACCGCCTTTTTTATTTCTGATGGAACCGGTATCACTGCGGAGGCACTCGGTAACAGCCTGCTGATGCAGTTCGAGAAAATCGACTTCCATAAAGTCATTCTTCCGTACACTGATACCGTTGAAAAAGCCCGTGAGGCCGTAAAGCGCATACGGCGGGCCGCAGAAGATGACGGCGTTCGCCCGCTGATTTTCGATACGATTGTCGACGAAAAGATTCGCGCCGAGCTGCGGTCGGCAGAAGGCTGCATGGTCGATATCTTCGGTACCTTCCTGGAACCACTGGAGCAGGAGCTGGGGGCAAAATCGACTTATACCGTCGGCAGTTCGCACTCAATTGCCTCCAAGGTGGGTTACGACAGGCGCATCGATGCCATGAACTTTGCACTGGACAATGATGATGGTGCCAGAATCCGCCAGTATGATGAGGCAGATCTTATCCTGGTGGGTGTATCACGAAGCGGCAAAACGCCCACCTGTATCTATCTGGCCCTGCAATATGGCATCAAGGCCGCCAACTTCCCGATTACCGAAGATGAGATACTCGACCAGAAACTGCCCAAGGCTCTCAAGATTCACCGTCACAAGATTTTTGGGCTGACCATCGACCCCGAGCGGCTCGCACTGATCCGGCATGAACGGAAGCCAAACTCACGGTACAGCTCGATCAAACAGTGTAACTATGAGGTGGAAGAGGTCGAAATGATGTACCGGCGGGAGCGGATTCCTTTCCTTAACTCCACCGATTATAGCGTGGAAGAAATTTCCACGCGCATTCTGCTGATGACGGGGATCGAACGCCGCATCCGCTAATTGGCGTTTTCAGACCTCCAGGCGCTTCAGGGAAAGCCCCAGGTCAGCCGCTTTGGTCGCAACCTGATCGCCGCCCACAACCGCAACACAGCCCGGCTTATCCAGCAGGTATTTGCTGGCCACCTCTTTTAGGTGGTCAACCTGCAGGGCCATCACCCGCTCACGGAACCGGGTCTGATACTCATGACCACGACCGAAAAGATCGCTGTGGAAAGCATGACGGGCTTCGCCGGCGGGTGACCTGGGCTTGTCCAGAGAGCTGACCACGCCAAGAATGGCCTGTTCCAGAACGGCCTCATCAATACCACCCTCAAGTGACCAGTGTATGGAACGACGGAAGTCATCCAGGGTGTCTCCCAGCCTGGGGTCGCGGTATGAGTAGAAACGAAAAACCCCCTCCCCGTTATTCTGGCTGGCTCCGCCTCCGTAGGCCCCACCTTTTTCACGGATGGCGCTGTGCAGGAATTCGTTCCGAAGTACACCGGACAGGGCCGTCAGTGCCGGCGCATCTTCGTGCTGGCCGGTAACGGTCGGAAAGGCCAGCGCACAGTAGTTAACCGAGGCATTGACCTGCCAGGCCAGTCCACTTTCGGCCTTCTTTTCCGGCAAACTGATCTTGCCAGGCATGGCACCGCCCGCAGCGCCCTTGAGCCAGTCCGCCGGCCACGCGCGTCGCAGTTCAGGCAGCCGCTCTGACTCGGCAATGCTGAGCACTTTCAGAGGTTGTGCCGAGATGCGCTGGTACAGGGCTGCCAGCTGGTCTGCCAGGCTGGCCAGAGCTTGCTTGTCAGTGCTGATCTCCCCCACCAGTTTGACGAGCTTCTGTATCCCGGCCAGACCCGAACTGCGATAGCTCAAGCCAGATACCGGATTCAGAGACTGACTCGCCGCTGACATGGCCAATCCGTGACCGTTGTTGGGTACACCCTGAACTTTCCGGGAACTCAGCAAAGCGAGCATTTCCCGTATGCGCTGATGCTCATC
>JAUIAZ010000366.1 GCA_030427465.1 Gammaproteobacteria bacterium
CTGACCCCGCTGAAAGGCGCAGATGGCCAGATCTATGCGACGGCTCAGGGGAACATGCTGGTCGGTGGGTTCGGAGCCCAGGGCGCGGACGGCTCCCGCATCACGGTTAACGTACCCAGTGTCGGGCGTATCCCAAACGGAGCTACAGTTGAACGTTCCGTACCGACAGCTTTCGGTCAGGGCGACACCATCACTCTGAACCTGCACACTCCGGATTTTACTACGGCCAAGCGCGTTCAGGAACGCATTGCCGGTCTGTTGGGGCCGGGCGTTGCCGAGGCACTCGACGCCACCAGTGTGCGTGTACTGGCCCCGCGCGATGCCAGTCAGCGTGTCAACTTTCTGTCGATTCTCGAAAACCTTGAGATTACGCCCGCGGAAGGGCGTGCCAAAGTCGTGATCAACTCACGCACAGGGACGATTGTGGTGGGCCAGAACGTCAAGGTGCTGCCAGCGGCTGTGACCCACGGCAACCTCACGGTGACCATTTCCGAAGGCGCACAGATCTCGCAACCGAATGCCCTGGCAGATGGAGATACGGTCGTGGTTCCGGAAACCGATGTCGCCATCGATCAGGAACCAACGCGCATGTTCCGCTTTGGTCCGGCGACCACACTGAACGAGATTGTACGCGCCGTGAATCAGGTGGGCGCCGCACCGGGCGATGTCATGGCGGTGCTGGAGGCCCTGAAACAGGCCGGCGCACTCAAAGCCGATGTCATCGTGATATAGGGCATGACCATGAAGACCACACTGTTTGATCAGGCCAATGTCTACACCGATCTGAATGCGGTGCGCAAACTGCGCTCCGAGCATGTCGATCGTGATGAAGCCATTCGTGCCACGGCCAAGCAGTTTGAGTCCTATCTGACCCATATGATGCTGAAGTCCATGCGTCAGGTAAATGCAGTATTTGAGGAGGGCAACCCCTTCCACAGTCATGGGGAATCCATGTTCCGGGATCTGCTGGACCACCAGTTGAGCCTGAACATGAGTCAGCGCCAGAGTGGTGGCCTGGCCGAAACCCTGGCACGACAGCTGGGTGCTGCCCCGGTGACCGATGAGCCGGCGCAAGAGGCCCTTTCTGGGAGTGACCGCAATCTGCTCGACAAGGTTTCGCAGTTGCGCATGAACCGCCCGGTTGTAGAAAGCCTTAACCCGCAACAGCAATTGCGGCTGAATGCTTCTGCCGCTTCGCCGACACCTGCCTCGGTACTGGGTCCCCGACTGAAAGAGCCATCACCGCAAGAACCGCTGTCACCGGCCGTGCGCTTTGATAACCCGGAAGACTTCGTTGCCAGTGTGTATCCCGCAGCGGCTGAAGTGGCGGAGGAGTTGGGTGTCGATCCTGCCGTACTGGTCGCTCAGTCTGCCCTGGAAACCGGTTGGGGCCGTCACATGATAGAAGGTCCGGATGGCCAGCCGAGCTTCAACCTGTTTGGCATCAAGGCAGACAGCCGCTGGCAGGGTGAGGCGGTGACCGTGACTACCCATGAATACCACCAGGGAGTAAAAGTCAGGGAGCAAGCGCCTTTCCGCGCCTATGATTCCTTTGCCGACAGTTTCCGTGATTACCTGGGTTTTATTCGTGATCAGGGCCGTTACAGCCAGGCACTCGCTGCTGCTTCCGAACCGGGCGCCTATGCCCGTGAGCTGCAGAAGGCCGGTTACGCCACTGACCCGGCCTATGCCGAAAAAATTGATCGCATCTATCAGAGCGAAACGGTACAGCGGGCCAGGCTGGCCTGGCAAAGTGCACCGGACAGCGCAACCCGGGTGGATAACCCAGAGGTGACACCATGAGTATTATCGGAACCGGTCTGAGCGGACTGCGCGCCAGTCAGGCTGCACTGTCTACCACCGGTAATAACGTAACCAACGCGAATACGGAAGGGTACTCCCGTCAGCGCGTGGATCTCAGCGCATCCCCATCCCAGTTCATTGGTGCGGGGTATCTGGGGCAGGGCGTCACCATCGATAATATCCGCCGGGTGACGGATCAGTACCTGGTCAGCCAGGTGCGTCTGGATCAGTCCATTTTCTCTGAAGTGGACAAGCTGCGAGAAAACGTGGCTCAGATCGACAGTTTGCTGGCAGATGCCACCACGGGGCTGGCACCGGCCATGAGTGCCTTCTTCGGGGCCCTGCAGAGTGCAGGCGATGACCCTTCCTCGATTCCTGAGCGACAGCTGCTCCTGACCCAGGCGGATGGCCTGGTCAACCGGTTCAATGTTCTATACAACCGGCTGGATGCCCAGAAGAGTGGAGTCGAGCAGGATATTCGCGCTCAGGTGGACCGCATGAATACCATCGCTGGTGGGCTGGCACGGCTCAACCTGGCCATCAGCTCCAGTGTCGGAAACGCCGATGGCAAGCTGCCGAATGACTTGCTGGATCAGCGCGATCAACTGGTGCGGGAGCTTTCCGAGATTGTATCGGTCACTGTCATTCCCGGTGCCGATGAACAAGTCAATATCCTCGTCGGGAATGGCCAGGCGCTGGTGATCGGAAACCGGTCTTCCACCGTTCAGGTTGGAATCAGTGACCAGGATCCGACCCGTCTTGATGTTCAGGTAGTGGAGAACGGGAACCCCAAATCCATCACCAACGAATTGACCGGCGGAGCGCTGGGTGGTGTCCTCAAGTTTCGTGAAGAGATTCTTGCAGAGTCTTTCAACTCTCTGGGACGTATTGCCACGGTGCTGACCGATACCATCAATGAACAGCATCAGTTGGGCATGGATCTGGAAGGCAACTTCGGAGGGTTGTTCTTTGACGACATCAACTCCGCCGAAAATATGGCCAGCCGGGTGTTTTCCGATACCGGTAATGCCCTGCCAAACGACCGGGTGATCAACGTGGAAATCATAGATTCCCGGGCTCTGACCACGCGCGACTACCGGCTTGAATTCACCGGCCCGAGTGATGAGGATATCCTGATTACCGATGCCCGGACGGGCGAGAAAATCACCCGTGGCCAGCTGACCGGCTTCTATCCGGCTACTTTCGAATTCGACGGTTTGCGTCTGCGCTTCGACTCTGGATCCTTTCAGCAGGGAGACAGCTTTACCATTGTGCCGACTCGCTTCGGGGCGCGTGACATTGACATGAATCTGAGCCGCGTGGAAGGCATCGCGCTGGCTTCACCCATCCGCACAGAGACCGATCTGGGTAACGTAGGCAATGCTGCGATCAGTCCGGGAGAACTGCTGGATGTGCGCTCGCCTTTCACCGACTCCACGCTGCCTTCTTTTGAGGTGCCCGGCACCCTGACACCGCCGGTACTGGTGCGTTTTATAACCGACAACTACTACGAAGTGCTGGACAACACCGATCCGGCGAACCCGGTGGCGCTGAATCCTCCGCTGAATAATGTGCGCTATATCCAGGGCGTCGAAAACCCCATTTTCACCAATGAGCCCGGACAAACTGCGCTGAGTGCACTCGGTACAGATGTCGCTCTGGTTCCGGCGGCGGTAGCTGTACCGGCGGGCAATGGCTACACCGGGCAGACCCTGACCATCCAGAGTCGTAATCTGGATACCGGTATCGTCAGCACCCAGCCTGCGCTGGTTATCCCGGCCAACGCCACAGCGGAAGACATTGCCGCTTTGCTGAGTGCCCGTAATGGCATATCCGCAACGGC
>JAUIAZ010000367.1 GCA_030427465.1 Gammaproteobacteria bacterium
CTGAGCCAGCATTTCGCAGGCAATCAGTACCATCCAGCCGGTGGCCAGTGACAAGCGCAGACCGGTAAAGATCATTGGCAGAGCCGCCGGTAAAACGATTTTGCGAACATGTGTCAGAGCTGGCAGCCGGATGACCCGGCTGACATTGACCAGATCGCGATCAATGCCGGCTACGCCGACGGTGGTGTTAATCAGTGTCGGCCACAGGCAGCAGAGCGCCACGGTAATGGCCGAGTTCAGGAAAGACTTTTCAAAGAAAGGGTCATCACTGACATAGGTTGCGGAAACCACCATGGTGACAATCGGCAGCCAGGCCAGCGGCGACACCGGTTTGAAGATCTGGATCAGGGGGTTGACCGCGTTGTAGACCGTCTGGCTCAGGCCGCAGACGATACCCAGTGGTATGGCGATCATGGTCGCAATAAGAAAGCCTGTCATGACCGTGTACAGGCTGGTGAAAATCTGATCGAAGAATGTCGGCTTTCCGGTGTAGGTTCTGATTTTTACGACGGCGTCCGGATTGGCTTCCAGCTTCTTGGCATTGCGCACTTCCTGCCGTTCATAAAAAGCTTCTGCCTTATCCCGCTCTCGCAGATGATCATCCACCAGTCCTTCAAATTGCTCATAGACCTGCACAGGGCCCGGCAATTGTCCCAGAGAAGTTTCTACCGTAGTGGCCAGTTGCGCCCACAGGAAAAGAAAAGCGACGATGCCAAGCACTGGCACGATCACGGGCTTAATGATTCTGGCGACGGTCAGGCCGAAAGCCTGGACTTGCTCGCCCCGACGGTCTGGGCTGACCTCTGGAAGATAACTTTCGCTCATAACAAGCTCTCCGGTTTGCGGGCTGAAAACTGAGTGTCATGCAGGCATAAAAAAAGCCCCCAGCCGGTGAATTCACCGACGGAAGCTTCTTTGCTCCTGCCCGGGTCGGTATGAGCCCGGGCGACCTCTTTACGTTTTAGTAATCAAGCTTTATGCCACCTGTTCCAAGTTGCTGTAATATTGAGAAAAAACTTTGGGGCCGCCCTGGGAGGAGCACTTTGGAAGGCCCAATTTGCACCGCCATGGCGCAGACTCAGGGCGTGCCGCGCTGTTGCAGGGCGTTTTTGTCATCCGGCCAGCCCAGTCCGGCCAGGGCTTCCTCGTACAGATCCTGACGGTAGACGGCTTCGCTGGTCTCGCGCATCTCTTCGGCAGACAGCGGCTTCCGCAGCAAGCGACTGATCTGTTTGAGACACCAGTCCGCGTGGGGCTGCCAGGGCAGACCACAGGCCTTATCGTGAAACAGATGATAGCCATTGTCCTCCGCCGGACTTTCCCACGAGGCATATACAAGGTTACCCGTGAGGGCTTTGAGCGCATCTTCCGGCAAATCCAGGCAGTCACTGCGGCAAAGGATGCCTACCGCTTGCTTGCGGTTGTCGGGGTTGTCCAGCCAGCGGCAGGCTTTCATCAGCGCCATCCGTAACCTGAGGTGTGTCTGCGGGTTCTGTTCATGCCAACTTTCCGTGACAGCCAGAACCTTTTCCAGAGAGTCTGGCCAGATGCGAGGTCCAGTGGCTATCCAGACCGCATGAGATTGCTGTACCGCACGGGTTGGCCAAGGGGCTCCGGCACAGAAACCGTCTATCAGTCCGCTACTGAGTTGGTCTGCCATCTGTTCCGGCGGCAGCACCACCAGGCGAATGTCCCTGTCCGAATCGACGCCGGCTTGTCCCAGCCACTCGCGTACCAGGAGTGTGTGCATGGAGAAAGGGTGTACGGTAGCCAGAGTGATGGGGGGCAATTGTCGGCTTTGGCGCCATTCAATACGGCTCTTGAGCGCTTGTGCTGACGCGTTTGGGTCGCCGATCCAGTTTTCCGGCAACCGGGATTCCAGGCCCTCAAACAGTTTGAGGCTCAGAACAATCGCGTTACCATTCAGGGCGAGCCCCAGACCGGTGATCATGCGCACCGGAAACCCGCCGATGCCCAGATAAGCGGTCAGTGGCAGCGGGGACAGCATGTGGGCCGCATCAAACTCACCGATGGCCAGGCGGTCGCGCATATTGGCCCAGGAAACTTCCCGCACCAGATTGACCTCAAGGCCCTGTTCGCGATAAAGACCCAGCTCTCTGGCCATGATCAGCGGGGCGGCATCAGTCAGCCGCATGTAACCAATGTTCAGTTGTTTTTTCTCAACAGACGTCTGATTAGGCATACTCAATTCCGTTGGGGTTTCTGAAGGATGGTGATTACCTGTCGGGCAGCTTCCGGCATACGGATTCCGGCATCCATCGAGAGTTGCCGGAGCTGGCTGTGGGCCTGGTCCTCGCTGATCTTCTGGGTTGCCATCAACAGCCCTTTGGCCTGTTCAATCACTTTGCGCTCCTGGAGCTCCTGCTGGGTGTCCTGCAAAGCTTTTTTCAGGGCAATGTGGCTGCGGAACTGAGCGATTGCGACTTCCAGAATGGGGCGAACCCGGTTGGCGTCAAGACCCTCTACCTGATAAGCGCTGACGCCGGCCTGAATGGCCTGCTCAATGAATTCGCGCTCCTGCAGGGCTGAAAACATCACAATCGGAACCGGGTTGAACTGGCTGATCAGGCTGCAGCTGTCCAGAATGTCGCGGTCAGGAGACTGCAGGTCGATAATCACAAGATCGGCCTGCCAGGCCTCCATTTTCTGCAGCAGCCCGGAAGCGGAGGGCAGATGGCCAACCACGGCATAGCCGGCTTTCTGCAGGGCTTCCTGTACCTGCAGGGCACGCGCAGGCTGGTCATCAACCAGCATGACACGAAGGGTTTCGGGGGCTTCCCGCTGTTCTGGCATAGATTGACTCCGTCGAGGGGACTGGATTCTGATGGGGCGCAGCAAATGGCATGCCATTATACCGAGCCTGTTTCCTGAATTCATCGGACTTTCTACGCCTGCGGCCACCTGAAACAGGACGAGCCGGGGGGGAGTTTGAAGCGGATGGGAAAAGGCGGCTTAATAGAGCATACTTCAATGCTCGCCATACCGTCGGACCCCTTGTATGTCTTTACTGCAGCGCCTGGCCTCCCTGCTTTCTCAGCGGGCACCGGATTACCCTTTCAATTATCGCATTCCGGACACCTGGAACCTGTTCGGCTATAGCGGTAAGGAAGCCCGTCGCCTGAGGAGCGGGGAGTGGCTGGTCAATCCCTACTGCTTCTGGGCGGAGTTGATTGAAAACGTCATTTTGAAAGCCGGGTCGCAGGCAGAGGCCAATGATTCAGCCCGGTCCCTGAAGACGGCCGACGGGAAAGGCGGCGACTGGATCCGTAGAGCGTCGGTCTACTCACTCATGGTGCGCCACTCCACCAGTTGGGACCACGACGGCAGTGGCGAGCTTGAGGACTCTAACCTGTATGGCCTGAAGGAGACCGGAACCTTCATCAAGACTCTGGCACTCCTGCCTCTGCTGAAGCATCTGGGTGTGGATACCTTGTATCTGTTGCCGATTTCCCGTTTCAGCAAGCGCTACCGCAAAGGCGACCTGGGCTCTCCCTATAGTGTGCAGGATTTTTTCGCGCTGGATGACGCCCTGAAGGACCCCATGACCGGTGACGGGATGACGCTTGAAGAAGAGTTCAGGGTGCTGGTTGAGGCCTGCCACAGACTGCAGATCCGCGT
>JAUIAZ010000034.1 GCA_030427465.1 Gammaproteobacteria bacterium
CTCTCTGCCTCATCATAGTCCTGCTCTCTGAAGTACAGCTCGGCCACTGTTTTCTCACACCAGCGGCGGTATTTGCTGCCCTTGTGGATTTTTTCCTCACAACGGCTGATCGCTTCAGAGAGACGGTTCATATCCATGGCATGGCGGATGTCGTACAGCGCATCACTGTCAATCAGCAAACTGTCCAGCTTGGTCTGCAGGACGCTGGCTTCAATTGGCTGGGTAATGTAGGCATCAGGCTGGTGATCAATGGCAGCCAGCACCATTTCCCGCGTTGTCTCGGTGGCGGTCATGATAAAAACCGAGGTGTAACGCAATATCTTGCGCTCGCGGAGTTCTTCCAGTACCTGCTGGCCGTTGCGCCCATCGAGTTGGTAGGCACAGATCACCACATCAAACAGTCCATTATGGCACCGCTCAACAGCCTGGGTGCCATCCACAGCCATCTCTATGTACCAGGCCCCCAGGGTTCTCAGTATTTTCTCAAGCTTCAGGCGCGCTTCCGGAACAGTATCGATAATTAGAAAGCGGGTATTACGGTATTCTCGGGTGATCATGCGGATAATTCACTGGTACCATCTTTATTCACGATAGCAGGCTCTGTAAATTCGTGTAAAAAATGGTGGCAAAAGCGTGTGGTGGGAACCACTTCGCTTGCTTAGTCACCAGCCAGCCCATAGAATGCTGGCTGCATTCAAACAGCCGTTTGAATTCGAGTGTTTAGCCAGAGCGAACCTCTGGCTAAACATTTGAAGATACGGAGAATACCCCATGTTGATGTCAGCACCTGTGGAGTCCACTTTCGCGGCTTTGATGGTACTTTTTGGCTTGAGCTATACCGCCAACAGCATACTGGATGCCCTCATTCGTCGCGCAGAAGCCCGTAACCAGGCGCGCGCAACCGAAGAAGCCAGCCAGGAAGTCTGATCAGGCAGCGCTCTACTCAGTTGTAGTCACCGGACCCACTCTGACGCAAGAGCATTTGCAAGTCGCCCAGATTTCTGGTCTGGGCAATGCTCATTGCAGATTCACCCTGAGGGTTCTGGTAAGCAACATCCACACCTGAGTCGATCAGCAACTGTGCCATCAGCAAAGAGTTGGCATCGACGGCATGCATCAGAAGGCTGCGGCCATCATACCGCGCATTGATGTCGGAACCAGCCTTGATCAGCAATTTGGCCGCCGGCAGATTCCCCTTGGCCAAAGCATAAGCCAGAGCCGTGCGCCCGCTTTCATCCCGGTATTCCAGAGCGGCCCCGGCCCGCAGCAAACCCCGGATCAGGGTCACATTCCCCCGGGCGGCATAAATCTGAAGCACCGACTGACGGCTGCCATCTGTACCGGCATTCGGGTCGGCCCCCATCTGCAGTAACTGCATAACGCCTTTGTCAGCCCCTGCCATCGCCGCCACCTGCAGCGGCGTACCTTCCGGCCCCTCAACGTTGATGCCGGCACCTGCCTTGACTTCGGCCTTCAGGGCATTCAGGTCACCGGCACGGGCTGCCGCAAAAATCGGGGTTTCCGTATCGCTGCGGGTTACCGCCAGCTGGTCCTCGGACGGGCCTGAAGCGCAGGCTGCAAGCAGCACCAGAATCGCTGCCGGTATCAGCTGTCTTGAACGGTTCAAACCCTATGCCCTCTCTGGCTGCTTAAGTTACAATCAGATCTTTCCAGAAACGGCCCCCCCATGCAACTCACCCCGGAACAGCGCACCATTATCGGCACAGAGGTCTCTCACGCTCTGATCACAGCCGTGGCAGGTTCCGGCAAGACAACCACGCTGGCGCAGCGGATCCTCGCCCTGCTTGAACAGGGTAAAGACCCCCGGAGGGTGCTGGTACTGATGTTCAACCGGGCAGCGAAAACCGATTTTGAGGAACGTCTGCGGACCCTCGCCCAAGGCCGTTTCAGCAGCTTGCCCGAGGTACGGACATACCATGCCATGGGCCTGCGCCTGTATCGTCATTTCGTCAGGCACGGCCTGTTACCCGCCTACCGCGATCCGATCCTTAGCGAGCAGGAAATCAGCTGGCAGTTGTGGCTTGGCATACAAAGGCTGGTCCCGGCCGATATGCAGGGTAACGTACGCAACCAGAAAAAAGAGTTGATTGAACTGGCTTCCCGTCTTCTCGATCACAGCAAAACCAGCCTGCTCCCGGTTTCTGACTCATTTGATGACCTGGGTATTCGCAGAAACTACCGCTTTCTGACCGATGTCGTGGATCGCTATGAAGACTGGCGCCGAGCCCAACGCCGTATCAGTTTTGCTGACATGCTCGAAGCGCCAGTCAGGCTGATGCGGGAGCGTCCGGATTGCTGTGCCCAGGTCAGCAACAAAATGGACATCATGCTGGTTGACGAATACCAGGATACCAATGAGGTACAACATCAACTGCTCAAGCTGATTGCCGGGGATCGTGCCTGTGTGACGGTTGTCGGTGACCCTGACCAGACCATATATGAGTTTCGCGGTGCCAGCCCCTCTTATATTTTACAACGCTTCAATGAGGATTTTGCCAACGCCAGGGCCCTGCAGCTGACCACCAGTTTTCGTTACGGTCCCCGCATCGCCGAGCTGGCCAACCGCCTGATCCAGCACAACCGGGGCCGCAAGCCGCAGCGCTGTGAAGCCCACCAGGCCAACCCAGCCACAAGCCTGGAGGTAATCGCCACCCGCGATATGGCTCACCAGGTCGCCAGCAGCATCCGATCCCTGAGCCGCCAGCACCCGGGGGAGAGCATCGCGGTACTGTTCCGGGTCTGGTCGCAGGCGGTTTCGATGGAGCTGGCCCTGCTGGAAGCCGGCCTGCCCTATGCTATCGAACATGGCAAAGGCGCCTTGAATGACCCCGACGTCATCCGCCTGCAGTCCGTACTGGAAGTCGCAGCCAATCGCTGGTCAGGGCTTGAGCCGGAGAAACGCCGCCTTCTGATGCGCGACCTGCTTAAATTCCCGCATTGCGGCCTTAAGGAGGAGCAGGCCAGTGCACTTGCGGAAGGCGTCTCCCAAAGCGAACTGCCGCCGGGTGATGCCTTGGTCGATCTGCTGCCCGACAGTTTGCACGGCCTACAGAAGTTCAAGGTGAAACGTCTGGCGGGTGTGCTCAACCGGCTGCCACGTATGAAAAAGGACAGTGCCACCCTGTTGCGGTGGTATGCGGAAGAAACCGAACTGTTCAAAGGCATCATGGATCTGGCACTGACGCAAGAACAGGGGGAGGAGCGTCAATCCATCATTCAACAGACCATCAAATACCTTAAAAGCCTCAGACTGGACCCGGCGGGAGCGCTCGGACACTTCGCCACCCTGGCCAACCAGGCCGCCAATGCCACATCCGGCGGCGGCGCGATCCTGACCACGATTCACCGCGCCAAGGGGCTCGAGTGGGATCACGTGATCATCGGAGGACTCTCCGAACGCTACATGCCGTATCGGCACAAGGATGACCGTACGGCTCAGGCAGAGACGCTTGAGGCCGAACGCCGCCTGCTGTACGTTGCGATTACGCGTTGCCGCCAGTCACTCACTTTGCTGCACCCTGCGGCAGACACCGGCGGACAACCCGCAAGCGCGGAGCCCGATGAAACACCAAGCCGCTTTCTGGAGGAAATGGGGCTACTGGAACCTGATCGCAAAAAGCCTTCCACAGCCAGGCGCCATCGCCTGTTCACTTTCGACACCGATTGAACACAGTCAGAAACCCCGACTTGAGGCTACGGGCTGGTCAAGCTCTGAGCAGATACAGTGTCAGCAATACGCCGGTCAGCACCCCTAAAGTGAACAGCAGCCAGGGAGAGCGAGTCACAAAGGCCATCTGGATTCCCGGAAGGGCTCCCCCCACAGTTCCCGTTTCCACTCCCCCCGGGGGAGCTGCCGGCTGTGTCGCCTCCCACTCGGCCACAATGTCCCGCGCCTGCAGATAATCGTCATCGTTCACCTGTACCCGGATCAGGCCACTCACAGGCACTTCGCCCGCCCCACCCACCAGATGCTGTCCCTGAACAAACGCAGCGATGTGCTGTTGTTCCAGCAATCCGAGCAGTACGTGGGCCTCAAGCAGATCAGTGGCCTCGAAAACCGTTTTCATGCGGGTCAGCGGCGCTTGGGCGTCCAGGCCCAGACCATCTCGGCCTCTACAGGTTCCTTGCCCTCGGCATCCGTAATTGTGACAGCGACTGTCACTTCGCCTTTTTCCTGGGTGCGTATCTGCTTGATCTGTTCTTCTGTCAGCATGGCCTCGGCCCGCATATCTCCCTTGGCACGCTTGGTGTAATCCAGTTTCATCGTCTTGATAACCGGTACCGCCGTGTCGGGGATATTCATGGCCACCACGTAGCCGGTTGCTGACTCGGTGATCAGCGCGACTGCCACGGCATGTACCGAACCAATATGGTTCTGTACGCGAGGTCTGTTCGGCAGAGTGACCACACAGCGATGCGTATCGAGCGACTCAACCACGACCCCTGCCGTGCCGGTGAACTTCACCGTTCTCGCAAAAAAAAGGGTCAGACTGCGGGACCGCACAATAGAGGGAAGCCGGTTGATACCGGACACGATTTTGTTGAGCTGGTTCATTTCTCTTCCAAGATGTTAAATGCCGCGGGACGGGGCTATACTTTCCCCTTCCTGAGAACGAGAAAAGAGGTTCTGCCCACCATGGCCGATATCAAACAGACCTTTGAAGACGCTGTCAAATATGTTCAGACAGCCGAAGGGGATTTCAAACCTTCAAATGAGCTGAAACTGGAAATGTATGCCCTGTACAAGCAGGCGACCGAAGGCGATGTATCCGGCAAACGACCGGGTATGCTGGATATGGTCAACCGTGCAAAATGGGATGCCTGGAACAAGCTGCAGGGAGTTTCCTCGGAAGACGCCATGCAGCGCTACATAGACTCGATTGAATCACTGAAAAAGAACGCCTGAGACCCCACAGGGTTGGCTTCACCAGGGCGGATCGGCTCTTGCTGACAATGATTCGCCCGGGTTTCCTAACGCGGCGTACCGAAGAAATAATCGTAGTTGTAGGTTCTGCCACCAATCTCTGCCGGGGCGGGACGCAGGTCGTACGAAGCCGGCACATTAAAACGTCCGAAATCTTCCCTCGTATCGTAAGGCTCCAGTGCCTCTTTACGATTTTCCTTAAGGGCTTCCGGCACTTCGATGGACTCACCGGCGGCTGGCGCATCCAGCGACCCGGTAATTACGGCCTCGGCCAAGTCGTCTCCTTCCAGAGCCTTGAGTGAGATTGATTCCAGCGTCGTCTTGCCACCTTCGGCCACCGCAGTCAGGGGAAGCCAGATAACCAGCAACGCGATCAGTATATGACGCTTGGAAAAACGGTTCATGTCACGCTCCCTGTTGCATTGATGGGTTCTATGATCTGGTCATTTTATCGTCTTTAACAGACATGACAAGCGCTGAGGCCCGAGAGCGTGAACCAGCCGGCGTTTCATGGGGATGCGGAGGGGTAGGTTATGCCCAGAATTTCCCAGTATTTTTCCGCTTCGGGGGTACGGACGAGCACTTCATCACCAGCTCTTTTTCCCAGAAGTGCGCGCGCCATCGGCGAATCAATGCTGATGGACCCCGCTCGCAGGTCAAACTCATCCACACCGACCAGGCGATAACGTTTTTCCTGACCGTCTTCGTCACACAGATGAACCACAGCACCGAAGTAGACTTTTTCCGGGTCGTCTGGCGTCTGAGAAACAACCTTTAGCTCTTCCAGCCGCTTGCGCAGAAAACGTACGCGCCGATCAATCTCTCGCAACTGCTTCTTGCCGTAAATGTACTCGGCATTCTCGGACCGGTCTCCCAGAGCCGCAGCCTCGGAAACCGCCTGGGTTACCGCAGGACGCTTGACCCGCCAGAGCTCGTTGAGCTCGTCTCTCAGGCGCTTTTCTCCCTCGGGAGTAATATAGGGTGTTTTCAATCGGAGCCCTCACCTTGATGCTTTCTGCTCTTGCTGAAATAGCCACCGGCCAGTGCTGCTGCGCTTCCCAACAGCCAGGCAACCTGACGATACCCTTCACCCACTGTCGAGTCTTCATGAAAATACAGGTGAATCAGGGTGAGAATGACAACCAGTGCCAGGACATGCCACATTTCCAGCCCGGGGGCCATGCGCGCCGTAATGTAGCCAGCAAGACCGTCAAAAAAGACGCCAACCGAAACCAGAATCAGCAACAGGTCATGCAGAGACGCCGGGTCACTGAGGCGCTTCTCCAGCTCATGCATATCCATGCCCTGACTCTGCAGTATCGAGGTATAGACCGTCACTATGACCACGGCAGCAGCAAAGGAACCCGCAAGGTCTACCAGCAGCCCCGTGAGAACTGCGCGAACATTCTGGAAGCCCATGGCTTCTCCATCGTTAATCGACTGACATCAGCAGCTTAGCTCAGGACCAGAACCCTAAACAAAAAAAACCCCGTTGCCGGGGTTAGTCCAGAGGCTTCAAACCATGAACCTAATAAACAAGGAAGAGATCAATGAAACGATGTCTTGATAAGACAGTGTCAGATTAAGCCAAGGCACCTTGCCGGATTCTGTCGGGCCGGTTAACCTTTTTTAAGGCAAACTTTGATTCGGGATCTGCTTTGGTTATGCTTTGGGTTGATTACCCGAATGACATGACGATGCGCCCAGTTCGCCCCAAACAGGAAGTCGATGCCCTTAAGCAAGACATACTCTCCAAGGCTCTGAAACTCATTACCCAGGAAGGCTTTGACTCGCTCACCATGCGCCGCTTGGGCAGAGAGCTGGGCATGACCGCTCCGAACCTCTACAACTATTATCGCAGCAAGGACGAAATCTACCTCACCCTCATGCTGCAAGGCTTCACGCTACTCAAAAACGATCTGATCCGTGTCGTGAATGAGAGCCCCGACCTGATTTCCCAGGCACGCGACCTGATGAAGGGCTACCTGCGATTTGCTCTGGAGAATCCCGAGTACTACCAGCTGATGTTTTCATCCCAGGGACCCAAGGCACAGGCTTACGAAGGCACCGAGGTCGAAGGCCTGTCCAGGCAAGAGTTCGCTGCCGGAATGGAAGTGGCAGATTATGCCGAAACCTTTCTCAAAGGCCTACTGGACTATGTTGGCCTGGATACAGACCATCGACAGCGCCTGAACATGCTGATCGAAGTGTGGAGCCTGCTGCACGGTATGGCGAGCCTGCATCTGACGGGTAACACACGCTATCTGACGGATGCCCCACTGGAAACCTATGATCACATCATTGCGCAATTGCTGGAGCGGTTTATCAATCCGGGCAAGGCGATCAGAAAATAGGTTGCTCCGTCTAGAATTCTCCGATACTTTTCGCGTTATTCTGACATCAAGCCATCACCGGAGACTGCTATGGTTAATACTCAAAAACTGTTGAATCGCGCCCTGGACGGACTCGACTACGTCGGTTTCCAGTTGGAAGAAATGGGTATTACTGACCGGGTCAATCGCCACAACGTTATGGCCTATGCATTTGCGGAGCAGAAGAACCTGGAAGGCCAGATTGAAAGCCTCACCGCCAAGGTTGGCACCCAGAAGGCTCGTATCGAGAAACTGCGTGCGGATGCTGAGAAGCGCATCCAGAACACCGTAGATTTTGCCCTGACCCCTGTTCGCTTTACCCGTGATCAGGTGAAAGCCCTGATCGGCTAAACCGGTTCACCATTTTCATTAGCCCGGGAGCTGTAACAGTCAGCTTTCGGGCTAGGCTTGACGCTTTTGGGCGGCTTGCTGCGTAGCGGCAAACACATTTCTACCCGAAGACCTGGCTGATTATCCTTCAGAATCAGCTGCCCCTTGTGCATTTCACAGACCGCTTTGACCATGCTTAATCCAAGCCCGTTGCCAGGCAGTCCACGCGTCTTGTCAACGCGGTAGAAGCGCTGGGTCACCTTTTCCATTTCTTCAGCCTGCAGCCCCGGCCCTTCATCCCAGACTGAAATCACCGCCTGGGACATCCCTCTCAGGCGTACGCCCACCCGACCGCCCTCAGGGGTATATTTGATGGCATTGTCCAGCAGATTGACCACGGCCTGAAACAAGAGATCCCGGTCCCCGTTAATTATCAGGCCCGACCCAAGATCCAGATCCAGAGTCTGGTTTTTATCCTGCGCCAGCGCTTCATAAAATTCGCTGGCATCCAGCACCAGATCCTTCAGGTCAACTTCCTTGAGTTCACTGGCGTAACTGCCGGATTCGATACGGGCAATTCTCAGCAGCGCATTGAAGGTCTGCAGCAGATGATCCGCTTCACCGATGATGTCATAGACCTGCTCTTTTGCCTCTCCCGAAATCGGCGCATGCGCCAGGGCCTCCAGGCGTCCACGCATGCGTGTCAGCGGCGTGCGCAAGTCATGCGCAATATTGTCCGTCACATGCCTCACGCCAGCCATCAGCTGTTCGATACGATCCAGCATCTGATTGAGCTGATCGGCCAACGTATCGAAATCATCGCCACTGCCATTGAGCGGCACCCTGAGAGAAAGGTTCCCCTCCATGATGTGGCGACTGGTACCGTGTATGACCTCAATCCGGCGACGGGTGCTGCGCGAGAAGAATACGCCACCCAGGATACCCATACCCAGGGTCAGCAAGGCGCCCCAGGCAGCGGCTTTTTCCATGAGTCCGCGAACCCGCATCAGGGAAAAGATGTCCCGACCCACGAGCAGGCGGAATCCACCACGCAACTCATACAGGTGCGCGCGGGCCACATGGCTCTGATTGGGTTTGCCCGGGCGATTCAGGTAAAAAGTAATCAGCCCTTCATCGCCCTGCAGGTTGGCAGGCCACTCTGCCAGATTGCCCGCAATGGCCCGCCGGTCATTGTTCACGAGAAGATAAAGCGACTCTCCTGCCGGATCGTTCAATACCCGCTCATTCAGGACGTTGACCATACCTGGCAGGCCGTCCCGCCGGTACTGCTCGGCCAGCCCCTGCGCCTCTGCCTGTATGGTTTCATCCACCTGTTGGGCCATGAAACCAACGGTTGCCCAGTAAAGAAAGCCGAGAAGAATGGAAACCGACCCGGCAAACAGCAGGACATACAGCAGAATGAACTGGAAGGTTGCCGAGCGGAAAAGTCTAGGGGTTTTCACGAAGGACGTAGCCCGCACCCCGGATGGTCTGCAGCAGAGGCAGATCAAACTCTTTATCTATCTTGGAGCGCAGACGACTGATGTGCACGTCAATGACGTTGGTCTGCGGATCGAAATGATAGTCCCAGACTTTTTCCAGCAGCATGGTCCGGGTCAGAACCTGATCCGGGTTGCGCATGAAGTATTCAAGCAAACGGAATTCACGGGGTTGCAGATCAATTTTCTGCCCAGCGCGATGAACTGTGCGCGCCAGAAGATCCATCTCCAGATCAGCCACTTTCAACTGGGTAACCTGTGAGGATTCCTGTTGGGCACGGCGGGCGAGTGCTTCCACGCGAGCCAGCAGCTCGCTGAAGGAAAAGGGTTTGACAAGGTAATCGTCACCACCAGCCTTCAACCCCTGAACCCGGTCATCCACCTCGCCGAGGGCGCTCAGGATCAGTACAGGTATGGTCTGCCCGGCGTCTCGCAGTTTGCGGACAATACTCAGACCGTCCAGGCCAGGCAGCATGCGATCCACAATCAGCAGCTCATAGGACTCATCCAGAGCCATCTGCAGACCATCACTGCCATTGTCACACACATCGGTCACGTAGCCACTTTCCTTCAAGCCCTTGAGCAAATAAGCCGCCACTTCCTTATCGTCTTCGATGACCAGAATGCGCATTGAGTAAGGTCCTCCCCTGTTTGAGTCTGTTTAAAGATAATTCCTGTGCGCCGAGTTGCCCAATTATATTTTGTTTATGCTGCCGACAAAGCCGCCCTGAAACTTGCGAGCCAGTGCAGACTGCCCCGGGTATCAGTGCGAGGCCGGTATTCCGCACTCATCCACCCGTCATAGTCCAGCCGCTTGAGCGTCTCGAGAACCGACGGCCAGTCAATGCTACCGGTTCCCGGTTCGTGCCGCCCCGGATCATCCGCGAACTGCAGGTGCCCGGTGAGCGGTTTCCAGCGAGCCAGGCGCTCCTCAAGCGCTCCCCCCATGATGGACATATGGTACAAATCAAACTGGAAGGTCAGCGCCGGATGATTGATGGACTCAATCAGCGCGATGGTTGCTTCCCCTGTGTCCAGTAAATAGCCGGGGATGTCCACGCGTGAGTTGATGGCTTCCAGATTCAGGCGAATGCCGGCCCCGGCGCAGGACTCGAGCGCAAATGCCAGGTTATCCCGCAATACGCTCATCGCTTCCTCTCTGGCCAGCCCTTCAGGACACAAGCCGGCCAGACAATTCAATTGCCGACAGCCGAGAGTCCGGGCATAGTCGAGCGCAAGACGAACGCCGTCCCGAAACTCTGCTTCCCGGCCTGGCAGGCAGGCTATGCCGCGCTCTCCGGCATCCCAGTCTCCGGGAGGCAGATTGTGCAGAACACAGACCAGCCCCTCGTCTTCAAGGCGTCGGGCCAAAGTTTCTGCCTTGTGCTGATAGGGGAACAGAAACTCCACCCCCTCGAAGCGATCTTCTGCAGCGGCAGCAAAACGCTGCTCAAAGGGCCACTCGTTATATAGCATGGTCAGGTTAGCCGCCAGCCTCAACATGGCGTTTCTCCTTCTTCAGGAATGTCCAGCTGATTGCGCCCCTCGATAGCCAGTAACAGCGCACTGTGATCCAACCCCTCAAAACCGGCCTGTACCAGCTCCCGGTAAAGCCCTCGGGTCTGAGCTGCCAGTGGCAAGTCCAGCCCGAGCGAATCTGCTTCTGCGAGAATCATGTTCATGTCTTTGAGCTGTACCCGCGAACGCGCGCCGGGCTCAAAGGCGCGCTCAATCATACGCAGCCCGTGAAGATCCAGGATGCGGCTCTGCGCGAACCCTCCCAGCAGTGCTTCTCTGACAGCCGCGAGATCGGCGCCGCCAGCCCGGGCCAGCAGCAGCGCTTCGGCTACAGCCCCGATGGTCACCCCCACAATGCTCTGATTGGCCAGCTTGGCCAGTTGCCCCGTACCGGAAGGCCCCATGTACCTGGGCGTACCCAACCTCGCGAGAATAGCCTCGATTTTCCGGAAGGCGCTCTCGGGCCCACCAGCCATAATCGAAAGGCTGGCAGCTTCCGCACCGACCGTTCCGCCGGAGACCGGTGCGTCGAGGGCTTCAGCGCCACGCTCGCCCAAAGCAGCTGCAATTTTTCTGGCCTGCGCCGGCGGTATCGAACTCATGTCCACAAAGACCTGCCCCGGTGAGAACTCAGCCAGCACGCTTTCCTCCAGTATCAACTGCTCTACAACATCACCCGTTTCCAGCATGGTAATGACGAGGTCACAGGTCTTGACCAGCTCCCTGACGGAACCCGCCACCTGGGCTCGCCCGGAAAAATGCTCCGCCTTGGCGCGGGTTCGGTTCCACAACACCAGTTCGTATCCAGCCTGCAACAGATTTTCCACCATAGGGCGGCCCATCAGACCGATTCCGATAAATCCTATACGCATTCAGCTTGTTCCCGTGTTTTTTCCCTGATTCCGTGGTTCCAGCCAACGTCAGAATACTTAAAAAAAAACCGCCTGCTGAGGCGGTTCTGTTTGGCGAATCAGAAGATCCGTCGTGCAAAAAGCATGAGTCAGGCTTCCATCAGCCCTCTGACTTTCTTCATTGCATTCTTCTCAAGCTGCCGGATGCGTTCGGCAGAAACGCCATACTCTGCAGCCAGGTCATGCAGGGTCGCCTTGCTCTCTGCCAGCCAGCGGCGCTCCAGAATGTCACGGCTGCGTTCATCAAGCTGGGTCATCGCTTCATGCAGACGTGAATTGCTGTCTTCTTCCCAGTTGTCTTTTTCCAGGCGGGCCGCCG
This sequence comes from Gammaproteobacteria bacterium, assembly GCA_030427465.1. Taxonomy (GTDB): domain Bacteria; phylum Pseudomonadota; class Gammaproteobacteria; order Pseudomonadales; family Oleiphilaceae; genus JADJWY01. The sequence continues at coordinate 11,895 of JAUIAZ010000034.1, forward strand.
GGTCAAAGCGCTTGTCTTCCAGAAGATTGGCGGGAGCCAGATAACGACTGTCATCATCGTCATCCGCTGCCCCGTCGAAGGCCATATCCTGACCGGACATACGGCCTTCCATTTCCCGGACGACCTTCGGCTCAACGCCCAAGTCATCGGCCAGCGCGTGAACCTCATCGTTTGTCAGCCACGCCAGACGCTTTTTCGAAGACCGCAGATTAAAGAACAGCTTCCGCTGCGCCTTGGTCGTCGCGACCTTGACGATGCGCCAGTTCTTCAGGATGTATTCATGAATCTCAGCCTTGATCCAGTGTACGGCGAAGGAAACCAGTCGCACCCCGTAAGACGGGTCAAACCGCTTGACCGCCTTCATGAGACCGATATTACCTTCCTGAATCAGGTCGGCGTGTGGCAGACCATAGCCGGAGTAGGAACGGGCGATATGCACCACAAATCGCAGGTGTGCAAGAACCAGCTGTCGGGCTGCATCCAGATCTTCTTCCTGGATATATCGTTCCGCCAGTGCTTTTTCTTCTTCCGCAGAAAGTACGGCAATACCATTTACGGCCTGGAAATAACTCTCGATGTTTCCAACCGGTGCCAGCATTTCCATTGGCTTCAACGCGGTACCCATGATTTCCTCCACTTTGCAGGGACGTGAACTATATCACGAAAGTCAGTTGTCGCAAGACCATCCCATGGACCCAGTCATTCTAAGAAAATTCACTGGGGTTATATACATTATTATGACACAGGTCAGACCACAGGTGTCTGAACATTTGTTTAGTTTGAACCTGATCTGCTTTTTCTCTGTTTTCAGCCCCATTCAAACCGTTCATCGCCAGCAACGACCGCTTATCGGAGAAAACTGGCAGGCTGACAAGGGCTTTCCTATTCTTCAACCATGGAAAAAGGATTGGGTTGAAGGTTATGAGGAACACCCGCGGATTTACGATCATTGAGCTGATGGTGACACTTGCAGTGGCTTCTTTGCTGATTTTTATCGGTGTGCCGTCATTCACGACGTTCATTCAGAACAACCGCATCACAAGCAGTACCAACTTTGTGGTTTCCCAGATCAACTATGCGCGATCGGAGGCCGTCAGGCTGAATCTGCCGGTTAATATCGGCCGGACCGGATCCGTCACGCAGGATCTGACCGATGGCTGGCAAATCTTTTCTGATGCCGGTAGCGCCACCGGAAACTCGGCATACAGCGCATCAGACGGCGATGTTCTGTTACGACAGTTTGAAGGCTATGACAGTGGTGGATTGCAGATTCGCGTCAACAGTCCCGGGAACCAGTGGATTGCCTTTAACCAGACCGGGCTTCTCTCAGAAGGTGGGAGCAGCATACAAATCGCGGTCTGTGATGACCGCGGCGTCAGCGCCGGCCGTCTGATCACGGTCTCCACCACCGGCCGTACCCGTGTGACCCGCTCCACGGACACCACTGACCCATTGACTGACTGCACGCCCTGAGGAACTGGTGATGAGAGAAATGACAATCCGAAAACAAGGCGGGCTGACCCTGGTAGAAGTTCTGGTTGTGCTGGTGATTATGGCCATTGGCCTGATGGGAATTGCCGGCTTGCAGGCTACCGGTGTTCGCCAGACTACCGGTGCAGGCTTCAAGACTCAGGCCATGTTTCTGGCCCAGGACATGATTGAGCGTATCCGCGCCAATCGGGTGGCCATACTGCCAAATGAAGACTCACTGATTAACCTGGCCCCCTATGCCAAGGCAAGCGGTGGTGCTTTTCCCACCGCCGCAGTTGCCGCCTGCAAAACTGCTGTCGGCTGCACTCCCGCGGAAATGGCCCAGAGTGACCTGTTTGAGTGGGAACAGGCAATCCGGCACAGCCTGCCGGTAACCAATGATGAAATAACCGATGACACTTATATCTGTCTGGACAGCGACCCCACCGATGCCACCGTGTGTGATGGGCTGGGGTCTACTGTGCTGATCCGCCTGGCCTGGCTGGACAACACCTTGCAGACCGATGCGGCGGGCGATCTGTCTCAGGCCGATCGTGTACATACTTACCAAATCACCTTTGAGCCTTGAGGGAGAGCCGACCATGCGAAATCTGAAGAACTGTTCGGCATCGCCTTTCCGGCAATCCGGCCTGTCACTCACAGAGATGATGGTGGCGGTTGCGGTCAGCCTGCTGCTGATGGCCGGCCTGATCCAGTTGGTCGTGTCGAACAAGACCACCTACAACTATCAGCAAAATCAGACGCAGACCTTTGAAAGCAGCCGTTACAGCTTTCACTACCTGCAGGACTTCCTGATGCGCGCCGGTTTCAGAAACAATCCCCACAACCCCCTGGAGAATGCTTTCCCCATAGGCGCACTGGCGAATGACTGTGGATCCTGGGCCTTTGGTCAAGTGGTTTCGGGGACTACCGGGGAAGGTGTCTGTATCCGGTACGAGCGCGCCGAAGACAATGCCAACGAACTGGACTGCACGGGTGCAGCCATCGCGAACACTAACGCTTTTGTGACCCGCATCTACCACGATGCCGTGAACGACCGCCTGATGTGTCAGGCTCAGGGAGGAACAGCGGTAGCGCTCGTGGATAACGTGGCAGATATTGATGTGACTTATGGTGTCGAGGTTGCCAACAACACCTTGGGCTATGTTGCCACCCCGAGTGACTGGACACAGGTGCGTTCCATCCGGATTGACCTGCTGGTCGCCAGTGAACAGGAAGTGCTGGATGCTCCACAGAGCTACTTTTTCCCGGTTGAAAGCTCGACAGCCACCACGGCAACAGATAGACGCGCCTACCGGTCCAGCCAGCGCACCATCTTTATCAGAAATGCAAACAGCGGTTGAGGTACGAAATGAACCGGCACTCTTTCTCTAATCGGCAAGAATCAGGCTTCGCTTTGGTTGCGGCTCTTATCATCCTGCTGGTAATCACCCTGATCGGCATATCCGGCATGGATGAAACCATCATGGAAGAACGTATGGTCACCAATTTCCGTGACCGGGCCATGGCAGATAACGCCTCAGAGTCCACCGTACGCAAGGCCGAGTTCTGGATATCCCAACAGAAAACCAAACCGGATGAAGTCAACACCACTGACTGCACCTCGCCGCCCTTGTGTGGCAGCGGCAATGACTATGTGGTCTGGCAAACCGATGACATTGTCAGTGCCGGCAGCGACTGGAATACCATGAGCTGGAGTGACTGGACATCCAAAGGGGTGCTGTATGAAGGCACAGGTGCTACCAACTCGCAGATTTACGGGGTCACACAACAACCCAGAGCGTTGATCGAGTTTCGTGCATTCAACCCGCAGGACAGTTCCGGGATGGTACAACAGACCGATCCGAGCAAGGCTGGCCAGGGTATTGGACCTTATTACTACAACGTCGTTGGTGCCGGAGTCGGTGCCCGCTCAGAAACCATGGCGGTGGTCGAAACCACCTACAGGCAATGGTATTGATCGCTGTCAGGCAGCGAGGAGGTTAATATGAAGTTCTCACGGATTATGCATGCCAGCCTGGCATTCGGGCTGTCGATGGGAGGGGGCCTGTACCAGGTGCAGGCGGCTGAGTTGGGCCTTGCGGAAATTCCTCTGTTCCTGAAGGACGGGGTCGACCCCAACATGATTGTCACGCTGGATGACTCGGGTTCCATGGCCTGGGGTTACGTACCGGACTCATACGGAAACAGCAGCGGAGAGCGGAACAGCCGTCGCTTCAAGTCCAGCGAATATAATGCCATGTACTACAACCCGGCCATTTTCTATGTGCCGCCCAAAGATGCCAATGGCAACAGCTATTCGACCAGCTTTACCAATGCCTATGAACACGGATTCGTTACCAGCAAAGGCACACGAAATTTGTCGAATAATTATCGGGTTACCCACTCTTTCAATCCTTCAGGCAGCCCGAGCCTTGCCTTACATCCGACAGGACGAAGTTATTCCGAAACAACGGTGGGCGGTATCACCTACCCCGCCTCCAGTGAGTACAGCAACAGCTATGATAACAATGGCATACCTGCCTACTATTACGTATTTGATAGTGGCCGCAGTAGCTGTAATGGCACCATATTTGATGACGACTGTTTTCATCTCGTTTATGTCGGCACCGTCGACGGGCGCTTTGACGTAGACAATGATGGAGACATGGATGGCGACGACGAGAAGCAGAACTTCGCCAACTGGTATTCCTTTTATCGGGTCAGGGTGCTGGCAACCGCCAGTGCGGCGAGCCTCGCGTTCCAGGCCGTGGATGAGAACGTTCGCGTTGCTTTCCAGAATTTACACAAGTGTAACGGCTTCGACTCCAGTTGCCGGGACTATCGCAACAGTAGCTCCCATCAGTACGATAGCCGGATAGCCAATTTTACCGGCACGCACAGAAGCAATTTCTATGAATGGCTCGCCTACGCGCCGGCGAGTGGTGGTACGCCCCTGCGTTCCGCAACCATCCGGGCAGGTGACCTGCTTACCCGGACAGACAAATACGGTGCCTATGCACAGTACCCGAGAACATCTGTTGGTACTGAGTTTGCCTGCCGACCGAGCTTCCACATCGCGATGACCGATGGTATCTGGAACAGTGACTCGATCAGTTCCTACGGTAACGCTGACAGTACCGCCCGGACACTGCCGGACGGCACCAGCTATACCTCAAGAGCACCGTTTCAGGACACGTCCAGCAACAGCGTGGCAGATATCGCATTCGATCAATGGGCGACCGATGCCCGTACTGACATCGACAATGAAGTACCGACCTATATGCCAGATAGCAGTGGGACAGAAACCCAGAACTACTGGAACGCCCGCAACGATCCGGCAACCTGGCAGCACATGACGACCTTCACCCTGAGTCTGGGCTTGAGCGATGTTCTGACCAACCCGCAATTCGATGGTGACACATTCGGCGGGGACTATGCCGATATCGTTGCCGGCACAAAGACCTGGCCTAACGTTGGGTCCAACGATTCAGATAACCCTTATGACCTGTGGCATGCCGCCATCAATGGTCGCGGCAAGTTTTTTGGTGCAACTGACCCGAACTCGCTGGTCAATGCCTTCACCAGCATCATTGCCGGCATTCAGGAAAGGGAACGTTCAGCTGCCTCAGTCGCCCTGGACTCCGCCATCGTGAACGGTCTGCAGTACGCTTACCATGCCAGCTTTGACTCTGCCGCCTGGTTCGGTAACCTGAGAGCGTTTGAGCTCGACCCGGATAGTTTTGCGGCGAATCCTTCTCCGGTATGGAATGCCAATACAAAACTGAGAAGCGTTAACTACACAACGCGCAATATCAAGATGGCGCAAGGTGGTTCCCTGGTAGACTTTACCTGGGCCAACCTTACCTCAGCCCAGCAAGCTCTGCTGAACCTGGATGTCAGCAACAACCCGGATTCACTGGGCGCCAGTCGCGTGAACTATCTGCGAGGCGATAGCACCAATGAAAGCAGTACCGGGTTCCGCCCACGCAACGGGAACATGCTGGGTGACATCGTCCACTCTGCTCCCGTATATGTCGGGGCACCAAATCGCCTGGGTTATGACGCCCTTGAAGGTCTGACCGAGTCTGATGCAAACAGCTATGCAACGTTTAAAACCACGTGGGCAAATCGTCGCGGTTTGGTATATGTCGGTGCCAACGATGGCATGTTGCATGCGTTCAATGCCGAGACTGGCGTTGAAGAATTTGCTTTTGTGCCGACGGCTGTTATGGAAAACCTGCGCCATCTGACCTACCCGGGCTACACACACCAGGTCTACGTGGATGGCCCGATTACGGTTGGCGATATTTATGACACCACCAATGCCCGCTGGCGCACTATCCTGGTGGGCAGCTTCCGCAATGGCGCGAAGGGACTCTACGCCCTGGATGTAACCGACCCGGACAATATCGAACTGCTCTGGGAACGCCAGTCAGGTGGAAACATGGGCTACGTTTACAGTCGACCGGAAATCGTACGCCTGCATAATGGCGAGTGGGGTATCGTGTTCGGCAACGGCTACAACAGTGACAATCACCAGGCTGTTCTGTTCATCCTGGATCCCGCAGACGGAAGCAATATGAAGGTCCTTAATACTGGGGTTGGGAGTGTGGCTGATTCCAACGGGCTGGCGAAAGCCTCGATAGTTGACCTGAATGGCGACCTGATTGTGGATTACGTCTACGCTGGCGATCTGCACGGTAATCTCTGGCGCTTTGACCTGACCGATCCTTCAGATGACGACACGACTACTGGCCAGTATGAGCCGGTGACAGGCACTCTGACTGATCCTGCCCGGAACAATGCACCGGCCTCAACCTGGAGCATAGGCTATGGTGGCAACCCGGTATTCACCGCCACGGATGGAGCAACACCGACGCCTAACCGGCAGCCGATCACCAGCAACGTAGTGGTGGTTCCTCACGATACCGGCAAGGGTGTGATTGCCCTGGTGGGCACCGGCAAGTATCTGGAGGATGCCGATGCAGGAGCCAACACGAGCACCTTCCAGAGCTACTACGGGATCTGGGACCGCTATGTTATGGGTCATACCACCGGCACGCCCTCTACAGTGTCCCGGAGCAGTCTATTGCAGCAGAAGCTTTCAGTCGGTAGTACCGTAACCTTTGAGGATCTTGATACGGACGGGACTACAGTTCTGGATAGCGTTGATGAGGAAGTCCGAATCGTTACCGAGAATGCGATCCAGTGGTATACCTATTCGGGTACGCCAACCACAGCGACACTCAATCATCAGGGGTGGTATATCGACTTTAATGAGTACAGCGTGAACACAACG
>JAUIAZ010000368.1 GCA_030427465.1 Gammaproteobacteria bacterium
CCTCCTCAAACTGGGCATGGCTTTCGATTTCGCTGGCGGTAACCTCCAGATCCAGCCGGCGGCCCAGGCTGATCATGGCCTGCATGAAAGTGCGCTCCTGCGGGTCGGTGTCATCAAGCCTCTGGCTGACCACCTTGAGGTGCTGAATCGGCCATTGCCTGAAGAGCCGCAGCGATACTTCGCCCTTACCGAACTCATCCAGGCTGAAGCGTACACCGGTTGCTTTCAGGCGCATCAGGGTTTGTGTCAGGTTGTCGTGCTCTCCCCCGTAGCAGTTTTCATCCAGTTCCAGAATTACCTGATGAGAAGGAAATGAGCTGGTTTCAAGCGTGTCCAGCCAGATCAGGAGGTGCTCCGGGTTCATCAGTTGGCGGTGCGAAATGTTGATGGCCAGAAAGAAGTCGCTGCCAATAAGACCTTCATCAGCCCACTGGCTGACCTGTGCGAGACTTTCCTTGAGCACCCATTCTCCGATGGCCGCAATCTTTCCGGTTTCCTCGGCCACTTGCAGAAAATCAGCGGCTCTCAGAATACCGAGTTCCGGATGCTTCCAGCGCAAGAAGGATTCAGCACCCGCCAGTTGCTTGTCGCGCAGACGGAAGATCGGCTGGAATTCCAGCAGCATCTGGCCATTACCCAGTGCCAGGTGGATATCGCGCTCCAGCCGGCTCTTTTTCTCGAGCGTACGGTTCATCGGCGCCTCGAAGAAGCAGAAACCGCCGCGACCATGCTCCTTGGCCTGGTACATGGCGACATCGGCGTGCTTGATCAGCTTGGCGGCAGAGTCACCATCTTGCGGGAACAGGGCGATGCCGACACTGGCACCAATGCGGATATCATAGCCTTCCACTTCCATGGGAGTGCTCATGCTGGTGACGATGGCCTGAGCTACCTGGCTGGCATCCATCTCATCGTGCAACTGGGGCAATACCACGGTGAACTCATCGCCACCGAGTCGCGCCAGCAGGTCACTTTCCCGCAGTCTGGACTTCAGACGTTCTGCCACCTTGCGCAAGACTTCATCACCGACATCATGGCCCAGGCCGTCATTCACCTGCTTGAAGCGATCCAGGTCAACAAAGAGCAGGGCCAGACGCTGATTTTCCCGCCGGTGGCTGGCCAGCAGGGGAGGCAGGTGCTCGAAAAGATAGTTCCGGTTGGGAAGAGAGGTCAGCGGGTCATAGTATGCCTGATAGCGGATGTCCCGATGGTCTTCTGCCAGTTTGTCTGAGTGCAGGATAACGTAGTGCTGGGTCCGGCCGGCTTTCTCGGGCGGAATCGAGGCGACGATCTCAAGGGCTTCCATCTGGTTTCCGGCCAGACGCGCCAGACGGATTTCTCCGCCGAACCGGGGTTCCAGTTCAGCGTTGGACAGAGGCTTCAGCAGGCTCGAAAAGGGAATCTCAAGCAGGGTTTTGCGTGGAAATCCGAACAGGCGGCCACTGACCGGGTCAACCAGTAATTGGGGAAGTTTGCTGAGGAGGAAGAGCCGGTTCTGATAGGCCAGTTCCCCTGATTGACGGGTTGAGGTGCTGCGTGCGTGCAGCAGCAGAGCGATCAGGCTGAAAATCACGATGTCCCCCAGCAGCACAAAAGCCAGTGCTGGCAGGATCTGGCGGGCGACACTCTGCTTGTCGAGAATCTGGATGAGATGCCAGCGGCTGCTGCCGAACTCGACCCGGGCCAGATAGTAATCCCCCAGCTCCTGGCTGTGGCCTTTGAGGATATCCTCCGGATAGCGCAGGTCCCGTTGCAGGGTTTCGGGCAGAAACCCGGCCAGACTCAGCGCCTCAGAATGCTCCGTCGGACCGCCGGGGAAGCGCCAGATGACCTGGTTCTCCGGGCTCACCAGCAACTGGCTGCCAAGCAGGCCCAAGCGCTCGAGATCCGACCAGAGATCTCCCTGATCAATCAGGGCGAGCAGGATGCGCGGGTTGAAATCCTGGTCGAGCAGAGGCTCACTGACCAGTGTCAGATTTGCGAGGGCCTGATGGTCGGGGTCATGGAACGCCACCTGACCGCCTTCTGAAACCTGGGCACGTTGTACCAGGTGTTCCAGAACCGGCGCACTCGTGTCGCCGATCAGGGTAAGCAGTGGCTGATTTTGTTGCCAGATATACAGCCCCTGGAGGCTATGGTGTCGGGCAGTCAGTCTCTGCAGCAGTGGGTGGTTGGCGCGTTCCGGCAGAATCTGCAGCGTGTAGAGACGCTCAGCCAGTTGAATCATATCGCGTCGCAGTTCCGCGATGTCTGAAAAAGAATCTCCGGCGGCCTGGTTCAGCAGGGCAAACTGCTGTTGACGGACCAGCTGGGTCTGGGTGTTATAGGTATAGGACAGGCTGAGAAGGGATATAATAAAGCACAGGCCAAACAAGCCTGCGTTGCGCCAGATTCGCCTGCTTTTCATTCCGTACTGCTCCCTGCTGAAGACTCCGCCTGTGATCCTTCCGACGGCGGAGTCTGTGCTTTCCTAGAACGATATCTTGTCTGTCAGCCCCAGGTTATCCCAGATGGCCAGAGACGGCTCCGCCTGATTCAAAGTATAGAAGTGCAGGCCTGGCGCGCCAGCTTTGAGCAGATCTTCGCACAGTCGGGTGACCACTTCGGTTCCGAACTTGGCGATACTGTCGATATCGTCACCGTATGCTTCCAGTTGCCTGCGTATCCAGCGAGGTATCTCCGCGCCGCACATGTCGCTGAAACGGGCCAATCGCGTGTAGTTGGTGATTGGCATGATCCCCGGCACGATCGGCAGGCTCAATCCCATCTTTTCACAACGGTCAACGAAATAATAGTAACTGTCCGCGTTATAGAAATACTGGGTAATGGCACTGTTTGCCCCGCAGTCCACTTTCCGCTTGAAATTCAGGAGGTCAGCTTCGGCACTGGGCGCCTGCGGGTGGGTTTCCGGGTAAGCAGCCACTTCTATCAGGAAATGGTCTCCGGAGTGCTCACGGATCAGGCTGACCAAATCATTGGCGTAGCGCAGTTCACCACCGGTGCTGATGCCCACCCCTGAGGGCAGATCGCCACGCAGGGCAACGATGCGCTGAATGCCACGCTCTTTGTAGCGGTCGAGCAGCTCAATGATGGAGCTCTTCTCTGCACCGATGCAACTGAGGTGAGGCGCCGTGGAGATGCCCAGATCATGAAGCTCCAGAACCGTACTCAGGGTGCGGTCCCGCGTGCTGCCACCCGCTCCGAAGGTCACGGAGAAGAATTCCGGCATACGGCGGGCCAGGTTATCCCTGACCCCCCGCAGCTTGGCCATACCTTCTTCGGTTTTTGGCGGGAAAAACTCGAAACTGAACCGCCTTTTGAAGGGTTTCTGACTTTCCATACTCAGTACTTGTAGTCCTGTGGCTTGTAAGGGCCATCAACCTCAACACCGATGTAGCCGGCCTGTTTGTCGGTCAGCCGGGTCAATACCCCGCCGAAGCCCTGAACCATATGCAGGGCCACTTCCTCGTCCAGCTTCTTCGGCAAAATCCTGACGTAGAGGTTGTTGGCCTTTTCTTCTGCCGGCAGGTTTGCAAAGCCGGCCTCGTACAGATACATCTGCGCCAGCACCTGGTTGGCGAAGCTGCCATCCATGATACGGCTGGGGTGACCAGTGGC
>JAUIAZ010000369.1 GCA_030427465.1 Gammaproteobacteria bacterium
CGCTGCGCTATTATGCCCAAAAGGCTCCGCTCGGTCGGGCCGCAAAACTAGGCGTTAGAAGTATCCAGAAATGAGCAATATTGAATATTTGAGTTTTGATGATGTTGTCCCGAACGAGTTGATGGCAATCGTAAACGAAGATGCTTTGCGTGCGCATTTAATTGATCACCCTTACTTCGATATCAACAGTATTCACACTTGGATTGAAGATAAGATTGAAGCTGATGCTCTACCAGGATGTAGAGTTCGTGTAGTCTCTGTAAACGGAGCGATAGCGGGTTGGTGCGGGATTCAACCAGATGATAATGGTTTTGAAATCGCTATTGTTTTATCCCAAAGGTTTTGGGGATCAGGAATAACCATTTTTAAAACTCTTATGAATTGGGCGGGCGAACTTGGGCATAAAGAAGTTCTGTTTCATCTGTTAGACTCAAGACGCGAATATAGAGTATTGGCCAAGATGGCGACCAAAGTTCAGCGCACAAAACTATTAGGTCGTATCTTTACTACGTATTACTTTTCAGTGGGCTACCAAGGTGGGTAAAACTTCTAACAAGCGCAATCAGCATCGCACGACTCCCTTCGGTCGCCGCGCTGGACCCTCAATCGCTTCGCCTTTTTGGGGTGCTTCGCACTGTACCCCAAACGGCTACACTCAATCGGGCCGCTGTTGCGGGCGTTGAGCCTGTAGAAAAACCCCTCTGACCCTGCCCATTTGCTTATGATTAATGGGTCAGCACAATGAAGCGTCCCATGCCTCGATTCAAACCCTACGACTACAACCAGCATTCGATGGTGGTCATCAATTTCCAGGATCAGCTCCAGCCTGGCACCTTCGAACATGCGATTCATCGTAAGCGGTCATTCTCAGGCGTGATTGATGACCTGTTCTACCACTGATCGCAGCGGGTTATCCGAGAACCTTCCCTTCCAGGCTCTAGGCGTCAGCTCAGCAAGGACTACTCGCCGAGCCAGATCAACGCATGGGCTCCTGGCAATCTGGATATTGATTCGGCGTGCCAGAGAATCAGGCGAAACAATCCATTTGTGGCCGTATATGAGGGTCGAATTGTCGGCTATGCGGATATCCAGCCAGATGGGTTCATCGACCAGTTTTTCTGTCACCACGAATATACGGGGCTGGGAATAGGCAAAAAGCTGTTTGCGGAACTCGAGAAATTTGCTGTCGAGAATGACATCAAAAGGATGCACGCTAATGTGAGCACGACGGCTCGCCCATTCTTTGAGTCTTTGGGTTTTGTTGTGCAGCGTGAGCAGGTGGTTCACCTGAGAGGCCAGAGCCTGACTAATTTCCATATGAGTTTAGAGCGTTGAAAAAGCCGGGAAGGTCAGGCTTTATAGTTAACTCACCCCGGGGCGGATCACGTTCCGGGCAAAACCGCACAAAACCGGGCAATAACCGGGAATAGACCCGCAGAACAACAGGAGACCGTATCATGGAATACATAGATGGGTGTGTGGCTGCTGTACCAACGGCGAACAGGGAAGCGTATATCGAGCATGCCAGGAAAGCCGCCGAACTGTTCAAAGAGTATGGAGCGCTGCGACTGGTGGAAAACTGGGGGAACGATGTTCCGGAAGGAAAAGTGACCTCCTTCCCGATGGCGGTGAAATGCAAGCCCGAAGAAACAGTGGTTCTGTCCTGGATTGTCTGGCCCTCGAAAGCCGTTCGGGATCAGGCCTGGGAAAAGATCATGCAGGATGAGCGCATGCAGGAAAACCCCATGCCTTTTGACGGCAGCCGCATGATCTTTGGTGGCTTTGAGACCATTCTGAACGGCTAGCCCTCGTAGCTACCCCCCGCATCAAAGCCATCGCATGTCGGAAATATTCAATACCCGCTGGTTCCCATTTCATACCTTGTTTCCTCAAATAACCACTGAGGAAACAGGCGATGACTTTACGGGCCAACTACTTTGAGCTTGCATCCGGAGCGGTGCAGATTCTGATGAACCAGGAGAGCTATCTCCGCGAGCAATTCAGCGCGTCAGAAACCGTCACCCCTTTGGTCTGGGAATTGGTTAAACTTCGGGTGTCGCAGATTAACCAGTGTGCCTTTTGTCTCGACATGCACAGCCAGGAGGCGCTGGGGCAGGGAGAATCACAGGCGCGTATCATTATCATTGGTCTGAGTGCATGGCGCGATATGCCGATGTATTCAGAGACAGAGCGTACGGCGCTGGAATGGGCAGAGCATCTCACTGCCGGCAAAGCGGTGGATGACACCGTGTATCAGAAGGTGGTGGCGGTCTTGGGAGAACAGGCGCTGGTTGATTTGACCCTGGCCGTTAACGCCATTAACAGTTGGAACCGGATAGTCAAAGTATTCAAGCCAGAGGTGGGCAGTTATAAACCCGCAAGCGTCGGTTAAACAGGCATTTGATTTTCACTTGTTCCAGCCCCTGGGGCAACTGGGTACTTTGGTGCAGGCCGTCTGGTCGGCCTCGGTGCCCGGTGAAAGGGGCGTAAAAAAGTCACTCTACTCGGATGCCGGCAGTGGCATTGTATTTACCCTCGGGGGCGATGTCGCGATCGGTGGGGAAGTGCTGCCGCAAGGTGTGATCCTGCTTCCGGTCAGCACTCAAGCGGAAACCATCGAGCTTTCCCCCGCAGCTCAGCTCGCCGGCATTCGCTTCCACCCTGCGGCAGGCTTTGGTGTGCTGGGGCAGCACTATGACAAACCGACGCTATTGTCGCCGCAACACGATCAGTTGTATCAACTTTACCGCCTCTACGCTGAACTCTGCCTGCAAGCGAATAGCGAATGCCGCGTTGATGCGCTGCTTCAGTGGGCCGATACCACGCTGAATGTTACCCAGCCTGTTCCGGACGCTCTGCAGAAGGCCCTGAAAGTGATCGGGCAGGACAAAGCACCCGGACAACTGAGCGCACGCAATGACCTGAGCCAGCGTCAGATCGAGCGGCTTTTCAGGCACTGGCTACGGATGCCGCCCAAGCGCTACCAGCGTATTCTGAGAATAAAGAAAGTCATCGGCTTCCTGCAGATGCAACCGAAAGCCAACCTCGCCGAGGTTGCCCAGCAGTTCGGGTTCTGCGATCAGGCCCACATGACCAGACAGTTCCGCGCCATCGCCTGTGTGACGCCGGGGCAGGTGTTTGCACCTGCTGGCTTACCCGAATAAAGTGCGGCGCCTTTTCAACCGGAGACGCCGCAAGGATGGGGGGCAATAAGGCGACTATTTCAAGTCGGATATATTGGCCCCGAAGTTGATATGAAATGGCGCGCCGTCCAAGACCAGAGCGGGGACGGACTTCACACCGGCGGCTTCTGCTTCAGCGATTCTCCCCTGGTCGTTGCCGAGATGTACGACCTCAACTTCGTAGCGGGAGTGATCAATTGCCTTCGCAATAATTTCCTCGGCGGCGATACATACAGGGCAGCCTGCATGGTAGAAAATTGCTTTGTTACTCATCTCAAATCTCCTAAGCTTGATGGATTGGTGCGCGCACGATCAAAGGATAGGGGCTGCTGATCTGGGTGAATAGCGGGCACAAATGCGTGGCCTGGGCACTTTTTGGTGTAATTTGGCAGAACCAGAGGGGAAAAAAAATTTTGACGGCTCGCAGTACCTA
>JAUIAZ010000370.1 GCA_030427465.1 Gammaproteobacteria bacterium
CCAGCAGGATCAGGGGATCGGTGTCGGCGACTTCACTTTCCCTCCCCGGTTGCAGTTGAAAGTGAGCGGCATAAATCTCAGCCGCCAATGCCTCGATGTCACAGGGCCAGGGAAACGCGTGGTCGAGCCCCGGGGTAGCGGGCACCTGACTGAGTGTTGGCAGATCCAGTCCTGGACTGAGCAGAATCCCCTTTATACCGGATTTGCGTGCCTGCAGCTCAGGCAGCAATGCGCTGGATAAACCCTCTGCAGCAGGATTACTGATGAGAATACAGGCGCAGACAAACGGTTTTTTCCCACTGTCCAGGCTCAGGCATTGCAAAGCCTCGGAATCTGATCGAACAATACTCAGATCAAATCTTCCGGCGAACTGCTCCGTCAAGGAGTCAGAAATTTCGGGGAAATCACTGCGGATGAGTACTCTGGGGCGCAAGGTCTATTCCAGTTGATGGGTTCTGTCCTGCTCCAGAGTATAGTGTCGATCCGGGACAAGGAAGTAGGACAGTCTTACATCCACATTCGGGACGATGCAGAGGACAGCAACCGGAACGGCTCTGCCGTCACTCGTCACTGCGTGTATTTCAGAAAAATGGACTGGTAGGTCCCATCCGTCATCAGTTTCATCAAGGCTTCGTCAAAACGCCCGACCAGCGCTTCAAATTCAGGTCGTCTGGCGAAAACCAGATAGGCAGGCGTGGCCTGCAAGCTGGGTTCAAGCGCCACAAAGGCACCGGGATGATGTTCACGGGTGAGATACTGGCCCACGTGCCGGTTGGTCAAAACCGCCTCCAACCTTCCGCGCCTGAGCATATCAAAGCCCTGTTTGGTATTGTTCAGTTCATAAGGAGTGATCCTTTTTTCTGACACCGCTTTCTCGAAGGTCTCCGTGGTTTTAAAACCCCGGTTGACTCCCACGCGCCACCCCTTGATCTGTTCGACAGGCACTGACTGCCTTGCGTCTTCACGATGAACGAACAGGGAGTAGGTCGTAATGTGCAACGGAACGCCAGTGTAAAGCATATAGGCTTCCCGCTCGTCAGTCCGGAAGTAGGCAGCCACACAGTCCACCTCCCCCCTTTTGAGAGACTGCTCCAATCTGAGCCAGGGCATCAGGGCAAACTCAACACGGATACCTGCCAGCTTTCCAGCTTCCCGTACGATCTCCACATCGATGCCGCGGATTTCCCCTTCCGACTCTATGACGAAGGGTTCAAACTGGGTGCTGAAGCAGCGGAGGGTGCTCTCCGCCTCAGCGTGGTGACTGAATACGGCGGCCATTACAATCAGCAATAGCCTGCGGATGGAACCGGTTTTCAGGAGCGCATGCATGAAGTGACCTGTTCGTCAGAGCCCTGTTCAGATCAAGATAGAGCCAGAAGCGTCAGCTTGCAAAAGGGTTCAGCCCAGGATGGTTTCAGGAAGCCTTACACGTTGCAGCGCAACAAAACTGCGTTTCTGCAGTTTCTGAGCGCGCTGTTCCAGTTTGTACTGCAAAGCGCCCAGGCAGAACATGAGCTGTCCTTCTTTGGCAAAGGTCAGATTGCGTCGTCGTCCTACCCCTTCGGTTTGTGATTGCAGCCAGACCAACTGCTGACACACGTCGTTGAACTCCCCCAGACGGTTCTGCGCTTTCCTGAGGCTGCTGAGACACTCCTCCACACCCTTGTCTTCCCCCACTGGCAAGAGTTCGGAGCAATACCTTAACTTCTTGATATCTATGCGTACCCGGTGCAGGTCATCGGGTGGCGAAAAGGCATCGACCACGGCCAGATGCTTGCACAGCTTGCGATAACGCTGTCGAATCGCTTGCCTGATGAGTTTTTGCGAACGCTTTCCTGCCAGATCACCTGGCGGTAAGTCTTTCTCATTGACCAGCTTCAGTAACCCTGCCCATTGGCTCTGATATTCGGGGGAAGCCAGTTCAGCCAGCCAGCGCTTGCGTGCCCGGTTCCGCTGGGCCATCAAGCGCTGCCTTAACCCGGTGAGGGCCTCAGCGCAGCTTTCGGGCAAGTCTCCGGCCAGGTCTGGCCAGGACTCTGAAAGCACATCCAGGTCGCGTACGAGGTTGGAAGTCTGCATCAACCCCCTGAGTCGGGTGCGGACCCGGTCAACGGATTCCGGTTCGAAAACACCGGGCAACTGGCCAAGCAGAGCCCTGATCCGCCGGATCGAAACCCGGTACTGGTGAATACGTTCGTTATCCGGGGCTGTGTCGCCGCTGGGTAGCTGTCTATCAGCTTCACGGAAGAGTTCCTGCAGGCGGGCAGTGAGGTCTTCGTAAGCAGTCTGTTTCTTTGTCATGTCTGTAAATGTCAGACAAAAAAAAGGAGCAGTCAAGCTGCTCCGAATATAGACCCCACGTCTATTCAATAACCATCTCTCGAATACAATCCGTCCTTGGGTCCTGCTTCGGCACCCTTCTCTCGTGTGGGCTGTCCTGCGGCGGTTGATCCAAACTCTCTTGCCAGCTCGTCACTGTCCAGCTGACCATCCTTATTCTGGTCAATGGCCAGAAACTCTGCTTCGAAGGGCGTCCCGCGCGCTTCCGCCTTAGACAACTTGCCGTCTGCGTTGCGGTCTATGCGGGACATAAGCATATCCATGTCCTTCTGGTGTGTTGCCTGGCTGGAGTTAATGTCAGCCTGACTACTGGATTGCAGGGCCTGTGAAGCTTCAGAAGCCACAGCCGGGTTTGATACCAACAAAACAGGTATTGCGATTGCGATCCACAACTTCATTGCTTGACTCCTATCTGTTTTCCACTCGGTTACATTGTGGCTGAAACAAGGGGGGCTAAAAAAAAGAGGGCAGCCAGGCTGCCCTAATCATAGACCCCACGTCTATTCTGTTACTCTGCAATCTCGTCCTTCTCGTAAGAACCTGACGCAGTAGGCTGTTCGTATTCTTTGGCCAGCTCATTCAGCCCCAGACCACCGTCACCATTGGCGTCCAGGCTGGCAAAATTGGCTTCGAAGGGCGTACCCCGGACTTCACTGCGAGACAGCATGCCGTCACCATCCTTATCAATGTCATCAAACAGCTGGTTAGTCCCCTTCTCATGCATGATCCCTTCGGATTTCATGTCAGCCTGGCCTCCGTGTACCATGGCTTCATCAGCGATGGCGGTACCTGAAAGTGCGATGGCTGATACTAAAATCATTGGCTTCAACATAAAGTTCTCCTTGGCGGTAGTTTTTCAAATCATTAATCACTCAGTGCGGCCTGCTTCATGCCGTCTTTGCCAGTGTATGCAATCAATTCGTGTGCCAGTTTCACAGGAACTCAACAAAAACACTCCAGGCCATTGATTTTTATATATTTAAAATTTAACTCCTGAGTAACCAGGTAGATAGCGCTGATTCATTGGCTTAAAACCGGCGGCGAATCACTGTAGAAACTGCAAGAGGCTGTAAGAATGACAACTAGCGCAGAGCAAGAACCGGAGCAGACCTGACATGCCTTTGGATGAAACCCTGAGCAGGCAGCTTAAATCTCTGCTACAGGTGCAGGAATTCGGAGAGTCCGTGTCGCTGCAGAGCCTCTGGAGCGGCTACGGAGAGATTCTGCGAGTTCCCGTGATGGGTTGGCGACACCCCTCTGTTATC
>JAUIAZ010000371.1 GCA_030427465.1 Gammaproteobacteria bacterium
GCAATCAATGCTTACGCGCCGCACCTGCCTGAGCTGCTGGGCGGCTCCGCAGACCTTGCCGGTTCCAACCTGACGCTGTGGTCTGGCAGCAAAGGTGTTTCCGGCACGGGTGAAGCGGGTAACTACGTTTACTACGGTGTGCGTGAATTTGCGATGTCCGCCATCATGAACGGCATTGCGTTGCATGGTGGGCACATTCCTTACGGTGCCACCTTCCTTGTGTTCATGGAGTATGCGCGGAACGCGGTTCGTATGGCCGCACTGATGAAACAGCGTGCCCTGTTTGTCTACACCCACGATTCCATCGGGTTGGGCGAAGACGGGCCGACGCACCAGCCGGTTGAACAGCTGGCATCACTGCGCTACACCCCGAACCTGGAAACCTGGCGCCCCTGTGATGCCGTAGAAAGTGCAGTTGCCTGGAAACTGGCCCTGCAGCGCCGTGAGGGGCCCAGTGCCCTGGTCTTCTCACGCCAGGGCCTGCCTCACCAGAACCGCAGTGCGGCTCAGCTGGCCGATGTGGAGAAAGGCGCTTATGTGTTGTCTGACAGCGAGGGCACGCCCGAGCTGATCCTGATTGCAACCGGCTCCGAAGTCGGCCTGGCCAGTTCGGCTGCCGAGACCCTGCGCGCAGAAGGCCGTGCGGTCCGTGTGGTGTCCATGCCTTGTGCCGAACGCTTCGAGGCACAGGATGCCAGTTACCGTCAGTCAGTCCTGCCGATCGAGGTGGGCACGCGGGTTGCCGTGGAAGCCGGCCATACCGACTACTGGTACAAGTATGTGGGCCTCGAGGGGCGGGTATTGGGTATGACGACCTTCGGAGAGTCCGGCCCGGCCGGCGACCTGTTCGAGCACTTCGGTTTCACCACCGAAAACCTGCTGGAAATTGCCCGTGATCTGCTGACGGAGTCGGCCGAAGACTGAGCCGGGCATTTCCATGGCGCTGAAGAGACTGGCCCTGAACGGCTACGGGCGTATCGGGCAGAGTGTGTTGCGGGCTCTTTATGAGTCCGGCCACCGGGAGGCGATGCAGGTGGTGGCCATCAATGAGCTGGCCGAACCGGAGACCGTCGCCTACCTGACCCGCTATGACAGTACCCATGGCCCTTTCCGGGGAGAGGTGACACTCAGCGGCGGCGACCGCCTGAGTGTTTCCGGTGACCCTGTGCGGCTGATCCGGGAAGCAGATCCGGCGCGTCTGCCCTGGGCCGAAATGGGTATCGACCTGGTGCTCGAATGCACCGGGTCGTTTTCTGACCGTCCCACCGCAGAAAGTCACCTCAAAAGCGGCGCCAGGCGCTTGCTCTTCTCCCAGCCCGCCCAGGCCGATGTTGATCTGACGGTGGTGTACGGGGTCAATCACCAGGCTTTGAATGCCAGCCAGCGCATCGTCTCCAATGCCAGTTGCACCACCAATTGTGTGGTGCCTGTGCTGGATATCATCGACAAGACCTTTGGCATTGAGGCCGGCCTGATTACCACCATCCACTCGGCGATGAACGATCAGCCGGTTATCGACGCCTATCACCACCATGATCTGCGTCGCAGCCGCAGCGCACTCGCCTCGATGGTGCCGGTCAATACCGAACTGGCGCGCGGCATCGAGCGCATTCTGCCCCACCTGGCCAATTGCTTTGAAGCCAATGCCGTGCGGGTGCCGCTGGTCAATGTTTCCCTGATTGATCTGAGCCTTGAGCTGAAGACGGGTATTACAGCACAGGCCGTTAACCAGGTGCTGAAGGGGGCGGCGGCAGAGGGTCCGTTGAAGCAGATACTCGGTTATACTGAAGAACCACTGGCATCCTGTGACTTCAACCACGACCCCCGAAGCGCCATCGTGGATGGCGGCCTGACGCGTGTCAGCGGCCAGCGCCTGCTGAAGCTGATGCTGTGGTTCGATAATGAATGGGGCTACGCGAACCGGATGCTGGACACTTCGCGTGCCTGGCTGGAACAGATTTAACAGACCCAATTGACCCGCAAAGACTAAGGAGACGATGGATGGCCATCAAGAAAATGCTCGACATGGAACTGAAAGGAAAGCGTGTACTGATTCGGGAAGATCTGAACGTGCCGGTCAAGGATGGCAAGGTGACGTCTGATGCCCGTATCCTGGCGTCTTTGCCCACCATTCAGGCCGCGCTGAAAGCCGGTGCCCGGGTTATGCTCATGTCGCACCTCGGGCGTCCGACAGAAGGGGAGTTTTCTGAAGAGAATTCACTGAAGCCGGTGGGTGACTACCTCTCCGGTCTGCTGGGGCAACCGGTTCCGGTAGTGGCTGACTATTTGGAAAATCCGCCCCAGGTGGCCGAGGGCGAAGTCGTTCTGTTTGAAAACGTGCGCTTTAATAAAGGTGAAAAGAAAGACAGCGAAGATCTGTCAAAGCAGTATGCGGGCCTGTGTGATGTATTCGTGATGGATGCCTTCGGTACGGCCCATCGTGCACAGGCTTCTACCCATGGTGTGGCGCAGTTTGCCCCGGTGGCCTGTGCGGGGCCCTTGCTGGCGGCGGAACTGGATGCCCTGGGCAAGGCGCTGGACAAGCCAGCCCGCCCCATGGTCGCGATTGTTGCGGGTTCCAAGGTGTCGACCAAGCTGGATGTGCTGAACGCCTTGTCGGAAATCTGTGACCAGCTGATCGTGGGAGGCGGCATTGCCAACACCTTCCTTGCGGCTGCGGGCAAGCCGGTGGGCAAGTCATTGTGCGAGCACGACCTGCTGGATACAGCCCGAGCCATTGCAGCGAAGGTGGATATTCCGCTGCCCACTGATGCCGTGGTTGCGGGCCGCTTCGCAGAAGATGCGCCGGCCACAGTCAAGAATATTGAGGCGGTCAGCGAAGAAGACATGATTCTGGACATCGGGCCGGACTCTACCGCGGCGCTTGCTGAGGTGCTGAAGTCGGCGAAAACCATTCTCTGGAACGGACCAGTGGGCGTCTTCGAGTTCGACCAGTTTGGCAAGGGCACGGAAGGCGTTGCGAAGGCCATTGCCGGTTCCGAAGGCTTTTCTATTGCCGGTGGGGGTGACACACTGGCGGCCATAGACAAATATGGCATCAAGGATCAGGTTTCCTACATTTCCACCGGTGGGGGCGCCTTCCTTGAGTTTGTGGAAGGCAAGACACTGCCTGCCGTTGCGATGCTGGAGCAGCGGGGCAACGACTGAGCCTGTGGGCTCAGTGCAGACGCAATCACAACACAAGTGAACGGGCCACAGTCGAGGGTGGCCCGCAGATGGTAAAGGAGAGAATAGTATGGCTACAGGATTGCTAGAAATCGTAAAACCGGGTGTGGTAACGGGGGACGATGTCCAGAAGGTATTCAAGGCAGCGAAAGAAGGCAGCTATGCCTTGCCGGCCGTGAACTGCGTAGGCACGGATTCAACCAATGCAGTCATGGAAGCTGCGGCAAAAGCCAAGGCTCCGGTTATCATACAGTTCAGCAACGGTGGGGCAGCCTTCTTTGCCGGTAAAGGCCTCAAGGCGGAGGGCCAGCAGGGTTCCATCCTGGGTGCCGTCTCTGCCGCACATCATGTGCATCTACTCGCGGAGCATTACGGGGTTCCGGTGATCCTGCATACA
>JAUIAZ010000372.1 GCA_030427465.1 Gammaproteobacteria bacterium
CTATGGTTTCCTCGAACAGGCCGATGACGGCCGAAGCCACAAATGCGGTGATCAGATTGATGCCGAGCCAGAAAGCGCGGCTGCGCGCCGTTTTCAGAATGGGCGCGAACATGTCGTCTTCTTCATCAAGGCCAGCCCGGCTGAGAATTTCGTGATCTGCATCTTCCCGGATGACATCAACAATGTCATCGATGGTGATACGCCCCTTGAGCTTTCCCTGAGGGCTGACGACCGGAGCTGATACCAGGTCCTGCCGCTCAAAGCGACGTGCAACTTCATCATCTGGTGTGGTAACCAGCACCGGCTCTATGTCGGTCTGCATGATCTCCCGAACCGTTGACTGCGGAGAGGCTACCAGCAGGGTTGTCAGAGGCAGTATCCCGATAAAATCATCGCGGCGATTGACCACGATCAGGTTGTCCGTCATGGAGGGCAGGGATTTATGCTGCCTGAGATAGCGCAATACCACGTCTACCGTAATGTCAGGCCGGACAGTAATGACATCGGTATCCATGAGGCCGCCGGCAGAGTCCTCCGGATAAGCCAGGACTTCCTCCAGCCGGTGCCTGTCCTGGTTATCCATGCTGTCCAGAACTTCCCGGATGATGGCCTCGGGCAGAAGTTGCAGCAGGTCAGCAAAGTCATCAATTTCGAAATCATCAGCAATATCGACAACATCCTGCGCATTCATCTCACTGAGAAAATCGGAACGGATTTCGTCACTGAGATGACTGAGAACCTCGCCATCCAGGCTCTCATCTACCAGTTGCCACAGTACATTTCTTTGCTTGGGAGGAGAGGATTCCAACAAGTGAGCAATGTCGGCGGGGTCCAGACCGCTGTTCAGAATCCTGGCAACCTGCGACAGAGAACCGCTTTCCAGCGCCTCAGAGATGGCTCTCAGCCGGATTTTGACTTTACTTTTTTCAGTCACAGGTTTCCTTACGCAGAATATCTGTCGTGCATTTGGGACTCAAAAAATGCGTCATCCGATAACGCAACCACGTCAACGAAGTATAGGGCAGGGTGCTATGTAAGTCAGGTCTGTGCTTTCCGAAGGTTTTGAAATTATTATACTTTTCAGGGTATTAGCTTGTCCGTTACTCTCCTTCCCCAAAGTAATCCCGGATCAGGGCCTCCAGAGCGTCCAGGGCCGCTTCGGCATCGTCCCCTTCGGCGTTCAGCGTGAGAGGTGTACCCTGACTGGCTGCGAGCATCATGACACCCATAATGCTTTTCCCGTCTACCGTCTGTGTGGCTTTGCTGAGACTGATCCTGCTGCTGAATTCACTCGCAGTGGAAACAAATTTGGCAGCGGCACGCGCATGCAGCCCGAGCTTGTTGATGATGGTCACCTGCCTTTCCGGCATTGTCTGCTTCCTCAATCGACGCTTTAAGGGGCCCAGTTACTGAATTCCTGGTGTCTGTGCTGAACGTTTTCATAGCGGCTTGCGAAGTGGGCTTTCAGCTTCTCGCACAGATAGACCGAGCGATGTTGGCCGCCGGTACAACCAATGCTGATTGTCAGGTAAGTCCGGTTGCTGGTCTGAAAGTGAGGCAGCCACTTCTCGAGGTAGGCAGTAATGTCCGCCAGCATCTCGCCAGTCTGTGGGTGGCTCTCCATAAAATCGATGACTGGCTGGTCCTGGCCGCTGGATCCCCGTAATGCAGGATCCCAATACGGGTTTGGCAGGCAGCGGACATCAAACACAAAGTCCGAATCCGGAGGAACCCCATGCTTGAAACCAAATGACTGGAACAGAAGCGCCAGCTCCTGGCCCTGATGACCCAGCACCCGTAACTTGATCTGATCCCGGAGTTGGTAGATGGTCAGTTGGCTGGTGTCTATGAAGAGTGTGGCGTTCGAGGCAATCGGATCCAGGATACTTTTCTCCTGGTCGATGGCCTCTCTCAGAGAAACGGTTTTGGAAGACAGTGGGTGTTTGCGGCGTGTTCCGTGGAAGCGCGTAAGCAGGGTCTCGGCATTGGCATCCAGGTAGATGGTTTCGGTCTCGACCCCTTCCCTGGACAGTCTTTCCATAATGTCCGGAAAGTCTTTCAGTTCGCGGGAAAAGTTGCGGGCATCAATGCTGACTGCAATTTTCTGCGGGCCGTTATGGCTGTGAGCCAGAGCTTCCTGCGTGAGTTCCTGCATCAGCCCAATGGGCAGATTGTCGATGCAGTAATAGCCGGTGTCTTCCAGAACATGAAGGGCCGTGCTCTTACCTGAGCCGGAGCGACCGCTGACTATAATCAGTTTCATATGTCTCCCCGTGACGGTTAAAGAATTCTGTTCGGGCGGGCCTCAGGAAGCCGGGGGCTTCATGGCCGCCTCATACAGTTCGCTGTCACTCTGACAGCGGCGCAAGGAATCACAGTAAGCCTGATTATTAAACTTCTGGGCAAGCTGGCTCAGAAGCTCCAGGTGCTCACTGGTGGCCTCCTGCGGAACAATCAGGACAAAAAGCAGGTCAACCGGCTGGTTGTCGATGGAATCAAAAGGGACCTTTTCTTCAAGCGTTATCAGTGCTCCGATGACCCGGTCACAGTTTTCCAGACGACAGTGGGGAATGGCGATACCCTGGCCGATTCCGGTACTGCCCAGACGTTCACGGCAGATCAGATTGTTGAACAGTGCATTTTCGTCAAGAAAAGAAAAGTGGTCAGCCACCAGGTGAGCGACGTATTCAAGCACACGTTTCTTGCTGCTCCCTGCCACTGCGCAGCGCGTCAGGGCAGGGGAGATGATGGCATCAATGTTTACCGTTGAATCAGACATGGTTGGTTAGCGGCCTGCGGCTCCATGCATGCGATCCACATTCTTTTCCTTGTGCTTGAGAATCTGGCGGTCCAGTTTGTCGATCAGGGAATCGATTGCGGCATACATGTCGGTATGTTCGGCGTTGGCGTGGATATCACCACCGCTAACGTGCAGTGTGGCTTCTGCAATCTGTCGCTGCTTTTGAATGGAGAGGGTTACCTGGGCATTGCTGATGTGGTCGAAATGTCTTTCCAGCTTGTCGAACTTATTGGAAACATAATCCTTGAGTGAGTCAGTAAGATCGACCTGGTGGCCAGTGATATTCAGTTGCATAGTTCACTCCTTCATGGCAATGACAGTGGGCCTGCTGACAGCGGCAGACCCTGTTCTAGATAGTAGCACAGCTACATCAAACGCTTCCTTTCGTTTGATGGCGGAATTGACATGGCTTCCCGATATTTTGCGATGGTACGGCGCGCCACATTAATGCCCTGATCTCCCAGCAGGTCAGCAATCTTGCTGTCACTCAGCGGTTTCTTGGGCGATTCGGCGGCAATCAGCTTCTTGATGATCGCACGGATGGCCGTACTGGAACACTCACCCCCGCTATCGGTACTGACATGGCTGGAGAAAAAATATTTCAGCTCAAATACGCCCCTGGGGGTATGCATGTACTTCTGGGTGGTGACACGGCTGATGGTTGACTCATGCATTTCAACCGCTTCGGCGATGTCATGCAGAACCAGCGGTTTCATCGCCTCTTCGCCGTATTCCAGAAAGCCCTGCTGGTGCTCGAC
>JAUIAZ010000373.1 GCA_030427465.1 Gammaproteobacteria bacterium
ATTTCACAGATTGGAATTTAGAGTAAATAATGCTTGACCCGCTGTCGAATGCAGGTAGAATACGCCTCCGTTGTCACCCACGACAATGTTCTCAAGCGGGAATAGCTCAGTTGGTAGAGCACAACCTTGCCAAGGTTGGGGTCGCGAGTTCGAGTCTCGTTTCCCGCTCCAAAACACTTCTCATCCGGTCGAAATATTGCAGGCTCCTATCGGGGCAATATTGCGCAAATGGTCTAGACTTAAGAAAGTTACAAGTCTGGCAATGATCTATGAAGTCTCCTAGCGTTTTGGATACAGTAGACCAGCGTACCAAGCTGGTCGGTGAGAACCGGTTGGAATTACTCTTGTTCCAGCTGGGCGTGCGGCAGAATTTTGCTATCAACGTATTCAAGATACAGGAAGTGCTGAAACTGCCAAACCTGACGCAAATGCCTCAGCGCCATCCTTGCGTGGTGGGCGTCAGCTACATCCGTGACCACACCGTACCGGTAATCAACCTGGCGCAGGCCATCGGCTTTCCGCCGCTCAAGGCTACCCCCGAGTCAACCATCATTGTCACGGAGTATAACCGTACCGTGCAGGCCTTTCTGGTGGAAAGTGTTGACCGGATCGTCAACATGACCTGGGAGCAGATTCTGCCTCCCCCGCGGGGGGCGGGCAAAAGCCATTTTGTTACCGCGATCACCCATTATGAAAAGCGCATTGTGGAAATCATCGATGTCGAGCGGGTGCTGGCAGATATCCGACCCTATAACACCGATATAAAAGACAAATCGCTGGTGGATGACGTCAAGAATCACGCCGAAGGCATGGAGGTGCTGTTGGTGGACGATTCTCCGGTTGCCCTGGCGCAGGCCAGGGGAACTCTGGAAGGTGTCGGACTGAAGGTCGTTACGGCCAACAATGGCTTGAATGGCTACAACCTCCTGAAAGAGTGGGCCGACAGCGGTATCGATGTGACCAAAAAGCTGCTGATGGTGGTTACGGATGCCGAAATGCCATCGATGGATGGTTACCGCCTGACCACGGAAATTCGCAACGACCCCCGTCTCAAGGATCTGTTTGTCGTTTTGCACACTTCACTGAGCGGTAATTTCAATAAAGCCATGACCAAAAAAGTCGGATGCAACGAATTTCTCTCCAAGTTCCAGCCCGATGAGCTGGCCGCCGTTGTAAAGGCGAGGATCCAGGAAATATCCGGCGAAGGCTGAGAAATGGAGACCTGGAGTTTGCGGTTGTTAAGCCCTGCAGTCGCGGTGTTCTTACAACCATAGACACCGACAGTCCAAAAAAAGGTCGCCAGCCACTGGAATATCGGAACACCCATCGCAATACTGAACGGGGTGCTATCTTTTGACAGAACCTTCTGCATTGGCAATCCGTGGTTCTGCAACTGGGTGAAAAGGTAAGAAGTATGCGAATAACCTACAGTTTCGAGCTTGATAAAGGTGAGCGGAGTCGCTTTGACATCGACACCGAACGTTACAGCCAGAAAACCCAAGACACCCAGCGCCCCAAGGTTCCGGAAAAATGGACCGAACTTGGTTACTGTCAGTGTCCGAACTGTCCTTTGAAAGTTTCGGAGCACCCGCATTGTCCGGCTGCACTTGACCTGCAGCGCGTGATAGAAACTTTCGCCCGCGAAAATGCCTACCAGAAAGTCAAAGTTCGGGTTGAAACGCCGCAGCGTATTTTTGAGAAGCACTGCAGTGTCGAAGAGGGGCTGCGTTCGATGATGGGGCTAGTCATGGCGACCAGCGGATGTCCGGTGCTGGGCGAAATGAAGCCACTGGCTTCGAATCACGTGCCATTTTCCAATAATGACGAGTTCGTGATGCGATCTGTTTCGCTCTATCTCATGCAGCAGTACTTCCGGCTGCGCGATCATAAGGCGCCGGACTGGGAGTTGAAAGGGCTGGTAGAGCGCAGCAAACGCCTGCAAGCTGTCAATCAGGCACTGTGGCAACGCATTCATGTAGTCTGTGAAGGGGATTCCAGTCTGAAGGCCTTGCTGAGCTTCTTCTCACTGGCATCTTCCATTACGTTCTCTCTGGAAGCCCAACTGGGCAAGCTACGCAAGAGTATTGACGGTGGGTCGGCCAGTGACGCCCCGGCGCCTTTCTGAAGCCCGGTGGTCAGTCGCTGCGGCCAATACGCACGGCAAGCACATCGCAGGGTGCCCCATGCAATACACTATTGGCGGTAGAGCCCAGCAGTAGTTGCAGACCACTGCGGCCATGGCTGCCAATTACAATCAGATCGACGTCGTTATCGCTGGCAAAGTTGTGAATTTCAGTGGCCGGCCTGCCAAAGCGCAGCTCGCAGTTCCTGGAGTCCAGGCCAGCCTCCTGCGCCAGTTTCTTCATCTGGGTTTCAGCTTGCTCACGAAGGCTTTCCGTAACTTCGGAGAGGTCCAGAGGTATGTCACCGCCATAGGCGTACCCAACCGGTTCCTGAACATGAATCAGCGTAACTCTGGCCGCATTGGACCTGGGTTGGGCCATGGCTTTGGCAATCACGGTTTCCGCTTCGGATGAAGGGTCGATGGCGACCAGGATATGCCGGTACATGCAATTGCCTCCGCTTCTGCTCTTCGTGATCTCAGTTATTGCCTTCGAGCTCGTCCAGCTGCTCAACTATTTTCTGTGAGTACAGATTTACCACGAAAGGCACACTGTTTTCAGCCATGTTCTCAAAAGATTTCCGGATGAAGCCCCACTTGCTGCGGATGTTGTCCATGATCCGGGCCTCGGCGTTACCTGACACCATATCAGTGAGCTTGTCGAAATTGGTGTCGAGACGACCGGAAAGTTCTTCGGAGGATAGTTCGGTTTCCGCACCCTGAAACACCTGGGACACTGTAGAGGCACTGCGCGCAGAGTAGCGTGTAACCAGTGACAGCAGATAGATCCTCGATTGCCGGATCAGCAGGTCACGCTCTGACTCCTTGATACCGGCGTATTCAAGTGCCTGCTCAATGGCAATGCCCGCTCCATTGACCTGAGTCAGGTTGGCGCTGGCCAGCTCGGAAACCATCCGGATATCCGAGTAGCCGACTTCAATAATGTCGTTGACGTTGGTTTTCAGCAGCCGGTCAAAATCTTCATAAATAGCTTGAAGGGTCGCTATCTCGCCGGCCATTTCTTCCGCGCCAGGCATCGCATCCAGTTGGTTGATCAGGGTGGTTAGATTGCCCGATGTCCGGCTGATCTCTTCCTGTATTTTCTTGTCGCCCTCATTCATGCTGAACTGATAGTAGGCGTTGACGGACTGATAGCTGTAAACTTGTATCTTTTCCAGTGCGTAGATGATGTTCTGAGCGTCGTCTTTGCCCAACGCATGAGAGTGAGTTCCGAACAAGAGAGTGAAAGCCAGAATCAGAAATTTCGCTGGGCCTGAGCCCAAAATTCTCGTGCCGCGCATAATGTTCCTCTTGGGTCTTGGAACCGGGCATGCACACGCAGCCATCGTTCCTGAAAATACTCCAATTAACAGTAGGCTAAGCCCCCCCGTTAGTCAAAGACACTGACCGGCTGGCCGCCGCATGACGAG